>CALMJO010000585.1 GCA_937864375.1 uncultured Spirochaetota bacterium | reverse complement strand
ATCTAGTACGGTCTCGTGGGCTCGGAGATGTGTATAAGAGACAGTCCCATTCTGCGCTCATGCCGTACGAGGTATCCGTCACCACGACAAGGTCCACGCCGGAGAGCGTCTGCTCCGACGCGGGATCCAGCTTGAGCGCGCGGTCCGGCACCGTCATGAAGAGCTCGGCCGCGTCCCGTTCGGCGCAGGCGGCGAGGCTCTCGCCCTGCACCCGCGAGCGCGCGACCACCTTGCCGCGGCCGGGCGCGTAGAGGGTGCTTTCGGCGAGGTACACGTTCCCGGACCTTGAAATCTTCCCGAGCACGATGCGGTCAAGGTAGCGCCCGCTGCCCAGGGCCTTGAGGCCGTCGGCGGTGATGGTCCCCTGGGGGTCAATGCCAAAGCTCTTCATGTCCGCCTCGAGGTCGCGCGGGGCGTACACCTCCATCCCCTTGCGCACGGCCAGCACCACTCCCAGGAGCTTCGCGTACTCGTCGCCCTCCTTCGCGCCAAAATACGTCGAGGGATTGTCAACGCGATAGGGAATGACCGCGACCTCGGCGAAGGCGCGCGACGCCGCCAGCAGGATCGCCGCCGCCGCGAATACTTTCACATAACGTTTCATGGCACCCGGTACCGTTTCACGAAAAGTTTAAAGAGGATCACGCCCGCAGCAAATCCGGCGATATGGCTTATCCACGCGACATTGCTCCCGCCGGTGCTTCCCTGCAGTAGCCCCAGTATCTGCATGACGAACCAGACGGGAAGGTAGATCATGGCGGGAAGGCGCATCGTGAAAAAGATCATCCACACGTAGACGCGCGCGAAGGGAAACATGAACAGGTACGCCCCCAGGACCGCCGATATCGCCCCGGAGGCCCCCACGAGCGGTATCTTCGAGAGCGGAGCCATGCCCGCGAACGCAAGCGCCGCGATCACGCCGGCGAGGAGGTAGAACACCAGGAAGCCCCCGCGCGTCATGCGGTCCTCGACGTTGTTCCCGAATATCCACAGGAAGAGCATGTTGAAGCCCAGGTGCGTTACGCTCCCGTGGCAGAACATGTAGGAAAGAAGGGTAAGGAACGGGCTCAGGAAATGCGAAACGGGAACGTTCTGCCCCGTGGAGAGCTCGAGCGGTATGAACCCGTACATCATGGTGGTTCGGGCGAAGCCGTGGGGACCCAGCACCTGGTAGCAGAACATCGCGACGTTCGCGAGTATGATGATCAGGGTGACGAGGGCGAATCGCTCGGTCGGGTTCTCGTCGCGGTAGGGGATGAGCATTACTTCACCGAGAGGCCGTCGTAGAGGTATTTGGACTTCAGGAAATAGTCCCTGCCCTTCCCGGGCGCCACGTAGCACGCGCCGCCCACGCGCGAGGCGTCGGGGATCTCGCAGTCGCGGCCGATGAGCGTGATGCTCTTGAAGATGGAGCGCGGGAAATCGTTGTTCTTCATGCCCTCGGATTCGCTCCCCACGTGGCAGTGGGCGCCTATGGTGAAGAAGTCGGGCGGCATCTTCGTCGTGCCGTCCTCCGCGGTCACGGGGACCGGTAGCGTCTTTTCGTCGACCACCGTGGAGAGAACGCGCGCGCCCGCGCCGATGCGGCAGAAGGGCAGGAGGATCGAGTCCTTCACCACCGCGCGCTCCCCAATTTCCACGCCGGGGAACACTATTGAGTTCTGCACCGTGCCGTGCACCCGGCACCCGTCAGAAATGAAGCTGTGCAGTATCTTCGCGTGGGGACCCAGGAAGGCGATGCCGTGCGACTTGATCTGCCCCTTGAGCGCGCGGTCCCCGAACACCAGGCCAAAGAGATCCTTGTTCTTCATGATCTCCATATTGACGTGGTAGTATTCGGGAATGTTCTTAACCGGCCAGTAATGCGCCTTCATGCTCTCCCTGCGGATGCCGCTGTTGATCATCACGTTGATGATCATCTCGAAGATGTTGGGCGAGTGGCGCTGCTCCTCCATGGCCGCGTTCACCACGCCAAGCAGGCTCTTCTGGTTGGTGACCAGAATGGTATGGGCCATCGACTCGCGCTCGGCGAGCTTGAGGGTGTAGAGCACGGCGCCCCCGCGCTTCTTCTTGTAGCGCGCGATGAGCTCCGTGAAGTCGATCACGGACGGGTTGTCGCCCGCGTAGATCACATAGTAATCGGTGTTGGCGTCCATGATCAGGTTGTAGCAGAACTGGATGTCCGAACGGCGCCGCGAGACGACCCTTATTGCCGGGAACTTCTGGTGCCTGAAGGGACCGTAGTGCTCCACGTAGTCGGCGAGCCCGTCCTCGATGTTGTTGTAGATGATGGTGCGCTGGGCGCCGGCCGCCGTGGAGTTCCTGATGGTGAAGTCCACGACCCGGTACCTTCCCCCGAAGGGAAGCATGTAGCGCGAGCGCTTCTCGGTGAGGGAGAGAAGCGAGGCCCCCGCGGAGCCGGGATATGATATTATGGTGAAATCTTCCATTGGTGAAGAGCGCGCCGGTCTTTCCCGGCCTCCGGTAAGCCCGACCGCGAAGACTAATGCGTCATAATGCGGCAGGCTACCGGGCCACTGTAGCAACAGTAAAACAAAAATCAATTAAAAAATCCCCTCTGTTTCACCCGTACGATTGCAAATACTAATTGATTTGGAAGGCATGCGCGGGATTACATGGGGCGCGAGAGGTGGCCGATGAACAAGGTCCGTCTGACAATTCTTCCCGGCGGTTCCGCGCGCGAATTCAACGAGGGGACGCTGCTCCTGGACGCGTGTGCCGACATGGGCCTGGTGCTCAGGACGCCCTGCGGCGGAAGGGGGTTCTGCGGCAAGTGCGCGCTCGAGGCGCAGGGCGCGCTCGATCCCCCCTCGGACGCCGAGGTCGGGTCGCTCGGGGACGCGCAGGGAATGCGGCTCGCCTGCCAGGCGCGCATGCGCGGCAGCGTGACCGTGCGGCAGTCGGCGCTCTCCTCCGTCAGGCGGGGACGCATACCGGTTCCGGACCCGACGCACGAGCTGGGAATAGCCGTCGACATCGGAACAACCTCGATCCAGGCCGCGCTCGTCGACCTCTCGTCGGGCGACACGCACACGATCGCCTCCTTTCTGAACCCGCAGCGCAGGTGGGGGCACGACGTCATCTCCCGCATCGCGGCCGCGGCCGACCCGGCCGCGCGCGACGCGCTTGAATCGATCCTGTGCGTCTCTATCCTCTCCTCGATCGACGACGGGCTTGCCGGTACGGGGATCATGCTATCGCGCATAACGCGCCTCGTGCTCGCCGGGAACACCACCATGACCTATTTCTTCTCGGGGCTAAACACGGCGCCGCTGGGCGCACATCCCTACACGGC
>CALMJO010000584.1 GCA_937864375.1 uncultured Spirochaetota bacterium | reverse complement strand
ATATCTAGTACGGTCTCGTGGGCTCGGAGATGTGTATAAGAGACAGTCCCGGTGCTGTGCAAGGAATTCGTCTACTTTCCAGAGCAGGTTGAATGCGCCTGCCGCGCGGGCGCCGACATGGTGCTCCTCATCGCGCGCGCCCTCACCGATTCAGAGCTCGGCGCCCTTTACGGGAGGATCGAGTTTTTAGGCATGCTCCCCCTGGTGGAGGTACACCGCGCGGAGGAACTCGCGCGCACGCGCTCCCTGGGATGCTCCGTGATCATGGTGAACTCGCGCGATCTCGAATCGCTCAAAATCGACCGCGACGAGGCCGCGCGTACGCTTGAGGCGACGCCGACATGGATCACCAAAATCCTGGCGAGCGGAATCGAATCGCGGACCGACATAGAATTCTTCCGGGGCGCGGGAGCGGAGACCTTCCTGGTGGGAAGCGCGCTCATGAGATCAACCGCGCCGGGAGAGAAAATCAGGGAGCTGTGCGATGTTCGTTAAGTACTGCGGGTTCACCCGCATCCAGGACATAACGGCAGCCGCCTCAATGGGCGTGTCGGCCGCGGGGTTCGTGTTCGACCCCCGCTCCCCGCGCTGCGTGGATGCCGGCCGGGCACGCACGCTTACCGACGCGATCGCCGGCAGTGCCATCGCCACCGTGGGAGTGTTCGTCGGATCAACGCCCCAGCAGGTCATCGAGATCTGCGAGTGCGCGAACATCTCGCATATCCAGGTCTACGACGACGAAATGCATCGCTGCCTTCATGGATTCCGACCGATCATAAGGGCCTACCGGGTGCGCGGGGCCGATGATGTGATGAGGATCGCGCCCCCCGAAAAGGACGACCTCATCCTGCTGGACGCGTTCTCTCCGCTCGCCCACGGCGGGACGGGACGCCCGTTCGACTGGGGGATGCTCGCCGGATTCCCCTTCCTGGACTCGACGATCGTCGCCGGGGGCATATCGCCGGACACGCTGCCGCTTCTCCTGTCCGTAGCCCGTCCCCACGGCATCGACGTTTCGTCCGGCATTGAAGACGCGCCTGGAATAAAATCGTCCATGAAAATGGCATCGCTTATTAAACAAGTACAGGAGGCTCACCATGACCGCACTCACCATGCCTGACGCGCGCGGATACTTTGGGAATTTTGGCGGCCGATTCGTTCCTGAGACGCTCGCCAACACCCTCGCCGCCCTTGAGGAGGCGTATACCGCGTTCCGCGCCGACGCGGACGCACTGAAAACGTTAGACGACATGCTTTCCAGCTACGCGGGAAGGCCCACGCCCCTGTATCACGCCAAGCACATTTCGAGCGCCACGGGAGTGCGGATTTATCTCAAAAGGGAAGACCTGCTCCACACGGGTGCGCACAAGCTAAACAACACGCTCGGGCAGGCGATGCTCGCGCGCTACATGGGCAAGCGACGCCTCGTCGCCGAGACGGGCGCGGGCCAGCATGGGGTGGCGACCGCGACGGTGGCCGCGCTCATGGACATGGAGTGCGTCATCTACATGGGCGAGACCGACATCGAGAGGCAGATGCCCAACGTAAAGCGCATGAAGCTCCTGGGCGCGCGCGTCGTTCCGGTCACCGCGGGCGGGAAGACCCTCAAGGACTCCGTCAACGAGGCGATGCGCGACTGGGTAAAGAACTGCACAGGTACACATTACCTGCTGGGCTCGGTCGCGGGGCCGCATCCCTTTCCCATGATCGTGCGCGACTTCCAGTCGGTGATAGGGCGTGAGGCGCGGGCGCAGATGCGCGCCCAGACCGGGAGCGACCCCGACGCGGCGGTAGCGTGCGTGGGCGGGGGAAGCAACGCAGCAGGCCTCTTCCACGAGTTCATCGGCAGCGGCGTGGATCTCATAGGCGTCGAGGCCGGAGGGCGCTCCTACGCGCCCGGGGACCACAGCGCTTCCCTCACCTACGGCACCGAGGGAATACTGCACGGCTGCCTGACGATGCTGCTGCAGAACAGGCACGGCCAGATGGACCCCGTGCACTCGATTTCCGCTGGGCTCGATTACCCGTCGGTGGGCCCCGAACACAGCTACTGGAAAGACGAAAAGCTCGCGCGTTATGCGACGTGCAGCGACCGCGACGCGCTGGTGGCGTGCCTCGCCCTCACCCGCGCCGAGGGAATCATCCCCGCGCTCGAGTCGAGCCATGCGCTGGGCTATGTGCTCTCCAACCGCAGGCAGTTTAAAAACCGGAGCGTCATCGTCAACCTCTCGGGAAGGGGCGACAAGGACCTGGACACGATATTAAAGGAGGCTGGAATATGAAACCATACAATGGCTGCTACCTGATGGGCAACTATCCTGATAGTGAAAAATTCATAGATGCCGCGCTTTCCGGACTCGAATACTTTGATTTTCTCGAGGTGGGGATTCCCTTTTCGGACCCGATTGCCGACGGCCCCGTTATCAGCAATGCGGCTCACGCCGCGATCGAGCGCGGAGTCACCCCTGATGCGGTGCTCGAAAGCGTGGGCAAGATTGCCGCGCGCATGCCCTCGGGAAAGCATATATACCTCATGCTTTACGCGAATCATGTTTATGCGCGCGGCACTGCGCGCTTTGCGCGCACCTGCGCCGACCTGGGCGTTCACGGGGTGATCATCCCGGATGTTCCCTTCGATGAAAGCACGCGGTTCAAGGAACCGCTTTCCGCGGAGGGCATCCGTTATGTTCACTTCATCACTCCTGAAAACACTCCGGACCAGGCCGCACGGTATGCCGCCGAGGCCAGGGGATTCCTTTACGCGGTGTCAATGCGCGGCATCACCGGGGGAGACCTGTCGATAGACACGGACACGTCCGCGGTTATCGCGCATGCGCGCTCGGCGAGCTCCGTGCCGGTAGTGCTCGGCTTCGGAGTGCGCACCGTTTCCCACGCGAAGGCCGCGCTCGGACATGCCGACGGCTTTATAATGGGGACACGACTCGTCGAGTTGCTTACGGACCAGGGCGTTGAAGGTTTCAACGGGTTCGTGGCCCGTCTCCGCGAGGAGCTTCCGGGCGAAGTGGCTGCCGGCGTATGAAACCGGGTCGTTCCAAGCGCCCTTTCCGGAGAAGTGCCGATAAGCATTTCCGGAGTGGGCGGTTTTATCGGATACGTTTTTCGGGCGGGCGGGCTCGTGCAAGTGGGGGCGGTTTTCCCCAGTAAAACTGCCAGCATCTTACCTGGTCAACAACTCGAATACTGAGCGCACAATCGCGGGGAAAGATATAGTTAATTACTCTTTTGCGGTTACTCCCCAGGATTTCAAGCATGTACTCCTGCACGGCTATCGCTACCAGGTACGAAACCGTCAGCTTGCAGATTTTTCTTAAATCGGTATAAAATTCGTACTCCTCCTTCTTGAATCGAATACAGAAGGGATACCATTCACCCTCCTTGAGCGCCGGTTGATACCTGACCCCGGTAAAGCCGCCAAGACGTCGGTTTACGTCCCTCATCAGCCTTTTAAGGAGTTCAATTATCACATCGCGCTGAGCGATACCGAGCATAACCGCCAGGGCGGCAACCGCAGCCCGAGTTCCAGGGCTCATATTGATCGAAGTCGTTACCATTGTTCCAACGTGCCTGCATGTTTATTTGATTCACTGCATTTACTACGATCCGCGGGCTTGCCTGGTGAACAATTTTTACTTCGAAAAAGAAAAAACTATCGCAGCACGGGTTTGCGATAGTTCTCCACACAATGGATGGTAAGTAGATAATTATACTTTATTATTCATCCTCGGTCCCTACCGGCCGCCGAGCATGAGACGTCCCTCCTCCGCGGCGAAGGAATCGGGGAATTTTTCAATGAGAATGGAAAGCGACTCCCGCGCCTTCGCTGTATTGCCCATGGCGGTGTACGTCTTCGCGAGCCCGAAGTACGCCTCGGCGCGGGTCATGGCATCCGGGTAGCGCTTTATGAGCGCCTCGAATACCGCCAGCGCGTCCTGGTACTTCGCCATATAGTTTTGCAGCACGTGTCCCTTGCGATAATAGGCCTCGTTGGCCTCCTCGGTCTCGCTGTAGCGCTCGATGAATTCCTGGTATTTCGCGACCGCGGCCTCCCAGTTGTTCAGCCGCTCAAGGAGGAGCGCCTCGTCAAGGAGCTTGCGCGAGAGCCGTTCGAGCTTGACCTCGACCACGTTCACCGTTTTGGGCTCGACCGCGACGTCCTTCACCGCGGTTTCGTATCCGCGGTAGGATACCTTGATCTGGTGGGAGCCCCTTGCCAGGAAGGTGAGGACCGGCGCCGTCCCGGCGGGAAGGCCGTCTATGAGGACCTCCGCGTTCGCAGGGTCGGCGACGAGCTTCAGGGTCCCGATCCTGTTGTTCAGCGCCTCCTCCACGAACCGCGCGATATGGCGCGCAACGGGCCTCAGCGCGTCGAGCCCCGCGATCTCCGTGTATCCCATGAGCGCAGGAGCGCCCGTTTCGGTGCTCACGAGCTCGTAGGCGATGCACGTCACGTCCTTGAACACGCGAATCCCGCCGGTGAGCCGGTAGGCGATGCCGCGCACCCGCAGGTAGGAGTCCGCGTCGTTGTTCTCTATGATTCCCGCCATCTCGAGGGCCTTCTCGTTGATGAGGGCCTTGGAGTGCGTGCGCTCGATGACTGAAAGCTTCCTGAGCGCGCCCAACTCGCTGTTCAGCATCTCGGCGAACGCGCCGCCGTAACCCGCACCCTGGGCCATCACGTTCGAATCTTCAAACGCATAGACGGTGACCGTGGTCTTGTCGGCACCCTGCTTCTCCTTGCCCGCGAGCTCCTCGCCCGTGAAGGTGATCTGGATGTCCTTGTTCACGTAGCGGCAGGCGGAGTCGATCGCATAGGAATCGATGCCCGACGAATGCACGATGCTCCAGTCGTCCACGTTCACGGTGCGCACGTCCACCTGGTAGAGCGCGCCGAACCGCGAAATGGAGCCCACGGCGATGTAGTTGATCTTGAGCGCCTCGCCCGCGCCCTTGAGCTCGTCGGGATTTGCGGCGCCCGCCTGCGCGAGCTCGAGCTTCTTCACGTAGCCCTCGATCTCGCCGGACTTGCGCAGCTGGAACTGTTTGAGCGAGCCCAGGTTCGACTCTATGAGCTGCGCGGCAGCCTCGCCGGGCTTTTCGGCGTCGGCCTCGGCGGTGAGGAGCTCGAATGAGGCGACTGCGATCTTTATGGATTTCGCCTGCGACCATGCCGCGGCGCCGAGCGCCGTGATTGCAAGTGCGATCAGCGTTATACGAAATTTACCTTTCATGGTCAACCCCCCAGCTTGTGGATCCAGAGCTTCACCGCGCCGCGATCGCGCGCGTTCGGGCTCACCTCGAGGTACTTCCTGTACTGCGCGAGCGCCTCGGCGCTCCTTCCCATCTTGAGCTCGTAAAGGATGCCCAGGTTCTTGTAGGCGCTGGCGTAGTCGGGCTTGAGCTCCAGGACCTTCCTGAAATTCTGCTCGGCCATGGCGGCGTTCCCGGTCTGGTAGTACATGGCGCCAAGGTTGTTGAATGCCTGGAAGTTCGTGCCGTCGAGCTGCACGGCGCTCTGGTAGCTCGCGATGGCCGCCTGGTAGTTGCGCATCTTGTAGTGGTAGTTTCCCAGCTCGAAGTGCGCGGGGGCGAGCTTCGGGTCAAGGTCGACTGCGGTCATGAGCTCGCCCTCGGCGTCCTTGTAGCGCCCGCCGGCGAGGTAGGTCTTGCCCAGCAGGTAGTGCGCCTCGGCGCTGTTGGGATAGTACTTGATGGATTCGAGCGCGGACTTCATGGCGCTCGACGCGTCGCCCTTCTCGGACTCGATCGAGGAGATCTTCCGGTGGATGGACGCCCGCTCGAAATCGTCCACGGCGCCCGCGAGCGAGTCTTTCAGTTTTTTAAGCTCCTGGTTGATCGCGGCCTTCTCCGAGAGCTTCCAGCTGTCCTCCAGGATCGCCTTCTCGCCCTTTTTACAGGCGGGAGCGGCGACAGCCAGCGCGCATGCAATTGCGCACAGGCATAATCGCAAAAGCGGTTTCATCGGCACCTCCGTGAATGCATATGGTATGAATGATTCCTGATAACAGGAACACCGCGCACGGGAAAATATCAAGTAATATTAGCACAGCTCAGCGGCCACTGCAGCCGCTGCCGGGCGTTTTCAAGCCAGAATAGAACCCAAGGGGAGAGGGGGATTTGAAGAGATGAGGAGATAATGAAAATGATTTGAATAAAAGTTGAGCGACAAAATTACCGGTGGCCCGTTACGAGCCACACCATCGGACCCCACCGCCTTTATCTCTTCCGATGCATCCATCTCCCGGCACTTAAAGCTCATTGTACCAGGTGCGGTTTTATGCAATGCATCCCGTAAAAAGCGGTCTCATCCCTGGATGATCGCGAAGGCCCTCACCGGGAACGAGCCCATGCGCTTCACGCGGGGCGGCACCGCGAAGAAGTGGAATGCTTTTCCCACGAGGGGATCCAGTCCGCACAGGTGCTCCACTATGGGGATACCCGCGCCCAGGAGGACCGTGTGCACGGGGCGCGCGGGGTCGGCGGAGCTGTCTATGTTGCAGGAATCGATCCCCACGAGCGCGGCGCCCTCACGCGCCAGGAGCTCCGCGGCGCCGCGGGTGAGGTGCGGGTGGCCCGAGAAATACCGCTCGGTGCGCCAGTGCTCGTCCCACCCGGTCCGGACGATCACCGCTTTTCCCGCGAGCGCACGCCCGGAGAAATACGACGCGTCGATCGCCGTCATCCCGTCCGTGGCGTCCACGCACACTCCCGGCAGGTCGGCGAGCGAGGAGAGCGGGAGCGCGGCCAGGTCCTTCCCGGCGCGGAACCGGTGATAGGGGGAATCCAGGTAGGTCCCGGTGTTCGCGACCATCTGGATCTTTCCAATGGTGAACTCGGTCCCCTGCGCGTAGTGCGCGTGCGAGGCATCGAAGCCCATGTACTCGGTGATTACGGGGGCGGGAAGCCCCTTGTAGGTCACCATCCCGTCCTCGATCTCGTGACTCAGGTCGACGAAACGCGCCATGCATCCCTCCCCGGCGCACTGCCTGCGCACGCGGAATAATGTGCGCCGCCGCCCTTCAGGCGTCAACCACAATGATCGAACCTTCCCCATTTCTGCTTGACGCGCCACGCCGTTACGGGTTAGACTCGAGCCGGCAGCGCGCGCGGTGCGTGTGCTCTTCACGCGCTAAAATCGGGCAAAAACTACCAGGCAAGCAGGAGAAAGGAGGTACTTCGAATGGCACGCAGGCTTTTCATAACGCTTCTCGTCGCGGCGACGGCGTTCGCATGGGGATGCAAGAAGGAAATCGGAGGGGTTATACTCATCGACACGGCGCTCCAGGACAAACCCACCACTGAAGCGGGCGCCTTCAAATGGGGCGCGAAGGTAAACCGCGGGCAGGAGCTCAAGGTTGTCCAGGTGCAGAAGGAGGGCGACTGGATGGAGGTCGTGCTTCTCGACGGGACCACGAAGGGCTGGATCCAGAAGCAGTTCGTGTATCAGGGCAAGAAGCAGGTGATCGAGTTCGGCGCGGAAACGAAGCTCAACGAACAGCCAGACTCCGACTCCCCCGTCAAGGGAAAGATCGCCAGGGGCGCCAAGGCAATCGTAATCGACGAGAAGGGAGACTGGGTTAAGGCGCACGTGAACATGCAAATGATAGGCTGGGTGAAGAAATCCGCGGCGCGCGAGGCGGATGACGCCAAGACCAAGGCCGGCAACGAGATCACCATAGCGGGAATAGGAAAGGTCCAGTACGAGGCATCATCGGCGCTCCCGGACAGCAGCCCCTACACCTTTGGCGCGGCGAACCTCTTTGACGGCAGGGCCGACACCACATGGCAGGTGGGCAACGACGGCATAGGCCAGTGGATCGCGATAAGCTTCCCCGAATCCACGTCGGTCACCGTCTCCATGATCAATGGCTTCGTTTTAAAGGATAAGGCGTTCGCAAAGGACGGCGCGGACGGCGACCTCTACGTGCTGAACAACCGCGTCAAGGCCATGAAGATCGAGATCACCGCGGACAACGGCAACACCTTCACGTCGGCGGTCAACTTCGAGGACAACAAGCGCGATCTTCAGAATGCCGGGACCTACAAGAACGTGAAGCGGCTCAAGTTCATCATCGACGGCGTCTACAAGGGCATGAAGTGGCAGGACACGGCGCTTGCCGAGATCAAGCTCGTCAAGGCCATGTAATCAGCACGCCATCCAGTGTCACGACGGGAAAGGGTCCTCCACTGAGGGCCCTTTTTCATTTCCGGGGCGGGGGGCCGAATCGCGTACCGGCCTAAAAGATGCTTGATTCCACCGGCAGGGCCCGTAGAGTGCATTCAGAAAAGGACCGCATGACGCCGGACGTGTACGCGTGAACACTAAGGAAAAAACAAGGAACCAGGAAATCCTTTCCGCATACCGGGACGCGACCATCGAAACGTATCTCCGGTACGGTCCCGCGGCATGCCTCATCCTCATCGCGGGAGCGCTGTACTTCGTCTACGAGGACCTGTGGGTAAACGGCCTTCCGGCCGCGGCGCTCGTATTCCGGCTCATGCCCGTCCTGTCCGGCTTCCTGTTCCTGGCCGCGCTGATCACCGCGCTCAGGCGGTCCAGGTCCCTCGTCCTCTCGCTCTATTACCTCTCGCAGTTCAGCATCATGGCCATGATGGCGGGGCTCGTCTGCATCACCGCGCCCACGCCCCTTTACGAAACCTACGTGATGGGAACGACCGTCTGCATATTCGTGGTCTACCTGTGCAACCTGTTCGGGATGAAGGCGCTCGTGCTCATTTACGGCACGACGCTTTCCGCGACCGTGCTCTACCTCTCGCTCTGGTCGGCGCTTCCCGCCGGCAAAATAATCATTTTCTCGAATCCCGTCGCGACGGCGCTGGTATGCTGCATGCTCGCCCAGGTCCAGAACAACTCCAGGCTCAGGGAATTCAGGGCGGGAAAAACCATCGAGACGCAGGGCGCGTTGCTCGCCAACGAGCTCGCGATCGCGCGCACGGTACACCGAAACCTCCTGCCCCGCGGGAATCCATCCGTCAGGGGCGCGCAGATCGCGGCGCTGTACGCTCCCATGATCGAGATCGGGGGCGACTTTTACGATTTCCTGGAGTACCGCGAGGAGGGGAAGCTCGGCATCTTCATCTGCGACGTGTCGGGCCACGGCGTCTCGGCCGCGCTCATCGCGAGCATGGTGAAGGCCCACCTCACGACGCTCAAGAACCTGGAACTGTCTCCCTGCTTCATAATGGAATACCTGAACAGGAGGCTCACGGGCCAGACGAGCGGGCATTTCGTCACCGCGTTCTACGGGCTCTACGACGCTGCAAGCCGCGTCCTTACCTATTCCAGGGGAGGCCACAACTACCCGCTGCTCGTGCGCGGGGGATCCTTCACGGAGCTTCGCGTCGGGGGAGGACTCCTTGGAAGAATACCGGACATGAAGTTCGCGGAAGCAGAGATGCGGCTCGCGCCCGGCGACCGGCTGCTCTTCTACACCGACGGGCTCATCGAGGCGCGCAGCCCCGGCGGCGCGTTCTTTGGCGAGGCGGGGCTCATGCGCTGCACATCCATGTGCGGGAACCAGCGCGCGGAAGACCTGATCGGGGGATTATGCCGGGCGGTAACCGAGTTCCAGGGAAAGGACACGTTCGAGGACGATGTTTGCGTGATATGCATGGACATCATGCCGGCGTGAGCGCGGTACAAACTGATGGCGCATAACGGTGCCGGGCGGCCTCACTGCCCCGCGCCGTCTCCGGCGCACCACTCCTCTATTGCCGTCACAAGCCCGTCGATCGTGTATTCCTTCGCCTCGATATCCACGCGCTTCCCCAGCCCGCGCAGCGTTTCGCTCGTAACGGGCCCTATCGACGCAAGGCGCGCGGTGGTGTCTTTCACTAGGGCAAAGAAGTTCCGCGCCGCCGAAGAGCTCGCGAAGGTGACTATGCCGGCGCTTGCCGCCATGGCAAGCGTCTCGGGCGGCAGGTCGTCGGGGACGACCGTGTCGTAGATGTGGATGCGGTCCACCGCCGCGCCCTGTTTCGCGAGGCCGGCGCTCAACACCTCGCGCGCCTCTGCGGCGCAGGGCAGGAGGATGCGCGCGCCCTTAACGTTTTCCTTCGCCAGCGCCTCGAGCGCCGCCTCGGCGACGTACTCGTCCGGTACGAGATCGGCGGTGACGCCGTGCCCGGCTAGGGCGGAGGCGGTTGCGGGTCCGATCGCGGCGATCTTGCACGCGTGCAGCCTGCGCGCATCCATGCCGCTATCCCGCATCTCCCTGAAAAAAATGTCCACCGCGTTCTGCGACGTGAATACGATCCATGAGTACGACTCCAGCCGCTCGAGCGTCCCGCGGAGCCCGGCCCGGTCCGCGCGCGGCACGATTTTTATGGAAGGAAGCTCCACCACCTGAGCCCCCAGCGCCGCGAGCTTTCGTCCGAGCTTCGAGGCCTGTTCCCTCGTGCGCGTGACGACGATCTTCTTCCCGAACAGCGGCAGCGTGTCGAACCAGCGAAGCGTTGCGCGCAGGGACACCACGCGCCCAACCACGATGATCGCGGGTGGGGTCATGCCATCCTCGTCGGCGCGCGCGGCGATGTCGGCCAGCGTCCCCTCGACCGTGCGCTGCGCCGCGGTGGTTCCCCAGGTCACCACCGCGGCGGGCGTCTCCGGGGGAAAGGATTTCAGCTTCACGAGGGAACCGGCGATGTGCGCGAGGTTTTTCATTCCCATGAGGAAGAGGTACGTCTTCGCGGGGTCGTAGTCGGGAAAGTTCACGTCCTCGCCCCCGGCGGCGTCCGCGCGCCTGTGGCCGGTGATGACCTCGAAGGCGTTCGCGAAATCACGGTGGGTCACCGGGATCCCCGCGTAGCACGGTGCGCTGTAAAAGGAAGAGATCCCCGGGATGACCGCGAAGGGTATGTTGTGCTTCACCAGCTCCTCGGCCTCCTCGCCGCCCCTCCCGAATATGTAGGGGTCGCCCCCCTTGAGGCGCACCACGACCTTGCCCTCGAGCGCCTTCTCCACGATCAGGCGGTTGATCCGGTCTTGCGGAAGGGTGTGGTCGCCGCCCTGCTTCCCCACGTAGATCTTTTCGCAGGCGAGCGCGCCCAGCACCGCCTGGTTCGCAAGAAAATCGTAAATCACGCAGTCGGCCCCTTCGAGCGCCCGCATCGCCTTCACGGTGATGAGACCCGGATCTCCGGGCCCCGCGCCCGCCAGGTAGACGAATCCCCTTTTCATATGAGTGCGCCAGCCCCCTCTTCCTTCATTATGTGCGCGAGGTCCGCCCCCGCGCGCTCCGGGTCAGGGTCAGCCGTGAAGCGGCGCAGGATGGACCTGCCGTCGCTCGAGGCTATCACCCCGGAAAGGTGGACCCGCGGCCCCTGGACTATTCCAAGCGCCCCCAGCGGGATGTGGCAGCCGCCGCCAAACTCCCTCAGGAACGCCCGCTCGGCGCCTACCGCACGCGCCGTCTCGTCGTGCCCCAGGGCCTTTACAATTTCGCATAACGCTACATCCTCCGCGCGCACCTGGAGGGCGAGCGCGCCCTGCGCGGGAGCCGGCAGGAAGTACGAAAACGGGAGGGTGAAATCCACGAAGGGCCCCAGGTCGATCCCCAGCCGGGCGAGCCCCGCGCGCGCGAGTATCACCGCGTCGAATTTCCCCTCGGCCAGGCGCTTCACGCGGGTGGGCACGTTGCCCCTCAGGGCCTTGAGCTCCGCCGACGGGTGCGCCGCGCGGATCTGGGCGGCGCGCCGAAGCGAGCTCGTCCCCACCACCGCTCCCTCGCGCAGGGGAAAGGCCGTGCCCCGCACGCAGCGGTCGCTTCGCACCAGCAGCACGTCCGATGGGTCCTCGCGCCTGGTGATCGCGGCGACGGCGAGCCCCGGGGTGTTCTCCGTGGGAAGGTCCTTCATGGAATGGACGGCGAGATCGATGCGCCCGCCCAGGAGCGCCTCTTCGATCTCCCTGGTGAAGAACCCCTTGCCCTCCATCTTGTCGAACGAGACGTTCTGCACGCGATCGCCCTGCGTCTTGATGATCACGATCTCCGTGCGCTCCGCCCCCAGGAGCGCGGCCACGTGCCTGGCCTGCCAGAGCGCGAGCTCGCTGCCGCGGGTGCCGATCCTTATTTTATTCATCGTCATGGTCCTGGTGCGCCCTTGCAATACGCGCCCTCGGGCCGGCGGCCGGAAGGCGCATCAGGCTTCACACAAGCAGAAGGTGCGGTCGTTGTCAAGTGTATAAACGAAGGGAGGGGGCCGAATCGCGTCATTGCGTACCACGCGCACGCCGGCAGGCGGGCGCCCGTCAGGGGCGCAGCTCCTTCACGTAATAGGGTATGCTGAAGGGAATGCCCTCGTCCAGGACGGGCTTCCCGGGCGCTCCGGTGGGACGCAGGAGCCGCGCGAGGTTCACGCGCGCGAACTCGTTCTCCCGCTCGAGCCGCCTGGCGTAATCGATCCCCTTCCAGTAGCTCACGCTCGCCTTCGTCTCGTTGCCGCGGCGGTGGTAGATCGCGCCCATGTTGTTGTACGCGGCCGCGAGGCTCTGGAAGGTTTTCAGGTGGTCGCCGCGGCTGGCGTACACGGTCTTGATCTTTTCGGCCTTCCGCTCGAACGAATCGATGAGCTTCAGGTATTCCCCGCGGCTGGCCTCGAGATTGTCCAGGTGGTAGAATGCGTTCCCGAGCGCGAACATGATCTCCGGGTTGTCCACGAAGTCCTCGTAGAGATCGAGCCACTGCTCCAGCGCCTTCTCGTACTGCTGTTTCAGGTAGTACACGCGGCCCAGGTTGTACGAGAGCTCGGAGGACGCATACCCCTCGTCGCGCGCCAGCTCGTATTTAGTCTGCGCGATCTCGTAGTTCGCGCGCTGCTCCACCTCGTTCTCCTGGTCCTCCTCGTCCTCGAGCTCGTCGCCGAACCGGGACGCCGCCTTCACCTTGTCGAAGAAATAATAGAAGACATTGCCCATCATGTGGTAGGTCTTGCCCACGGTCTCCGTCTCCCGGTAGAAGTCCTCCAGCGCGAATTCCGGCGGCGCGTTAGAGGCCTGCACCGCCCTGTTCAGGTAATCATAGCACTTCACGGGCTGCTTGGTTATATAGAAGTATTCGCCCATGAGATGCAGCGCCGCGAAATACCCGGGCTCGGTCTTGATCGCCTTCTGCAGATAGCTTTCCATAAGGCTCAGGTTCTTCTCCTCCCGGCACAACCGCGCGAAGCCCACATAGAGCGGCGGGTACTCGGGATCGCGCTGGTGCAGCGCGTTCAGCACGGTGCGGACCGCCGGGTACGGGTTGTCCGCGAGGTCCTTGAAACGGGGAGACTGGATGCCGTAGTCCAGGCGGATGTTGACCTTGTCCGTGCGCTTCTTGCCCAGGTAGTAGTTCGCCAGCTTGTACAGGAGCGGCGAGGGAACCTGCGTGAGCAGGTCCTTGTCTTGAAGGGTCACGTGCACGGAGACCACCTCGGGCAGGACGTCGCGCTCAATGTAGAGGTTCAGGAGCCCCGCGTGCCCCTCGACCGATTTCTTGTTTATGCGGAGCATGTCCTCGTAATACTGCCTGGCCTTCAGGTACTGACCCTGGTAGAAGTAGGCGTTGCCCACGCCAAAGAGCGCGGTCTGGTTTTCCGGGTCGCGGTTGAGCGCCGTCTTGTAATACCTGATCGCGATATCGAGCCTGGTTTCCTTTTTATCGCGGCGGATCCGCTTGAAATC
>CALMJO010000583.1 GCA_937864375.1 uncultured Spirochaetota bacterium | reverse complement strand
GCTCAAGTGGGCCCCCAAGCTCACCGACACCGACCCGCCGCACGCGGAGGAGCTCCGCATTCTGCGCGAGGTCGTGGATCCGCATCGCTATATTATTGGACGGTAAAAGCATCAGGCGTCGCAGAAGAATGCCCGGTTTGGGCGCGCTGGTCAAGGGTGATAAGGAGATGGTGAAGAGCTGAGGAGATGAAGGATGGGGATTGCGAGACGACTGAATTCAATAATGCCGTTATCTCATCCATCCCCCTTCATCTCATCATCTCCCTTGAAGGGCGTTGCCGGAATGGGGCTTGCCCCGGGAAAGGGACAAGGAAGTTAGCGCGGAGAAGCGCAGTGAAACAAGGAGGCGCATCATGAGCAATGTTTTCAAAGGCGTCGAGCCCCTGGTAGTCAAGAGCAAGATCAGCGTACCGTATCACTGGTGGGCCGGAGAGACGGCGAGCGCGTTCTTCATCAAGCTTCGTGACGAGCAGAAAATTTCCGGCACATGGTGCGCCGCGTGCAAGAAGCTTTTCCTGCCGCCGCGCAAGACGTGTCCGCTCTGTTTTAGCGCACAGATTGAATGGAAGACGGTGCAGCCCGTGGGCACGGTGACGGCGTTCACGGTGGTGAGGCGGCAGCTTGCGGCAATGCCCAGGAAGGCGCCGGTCATCTACGCGATGATAAAGATCGACGGCACGGAAACGGGGCTCCTGCACATACTCGACGAGGTGAAGCCGGGGGACGTGAAGATCGGCATGCGCGTCGAGGCGAAGTTCGCCGAGGTGCGAAAGGCGACGATATTCGACATCGAATATTTCAGGCCGGCCAGGTAGGAGAACGACATGGATAAAGCGGCAATAATAGGCATCGGCATGACCAAGATCGAGGCGAGGAGGGACGACTGGACCTTCGCCGACATGGCCTTCGAAGCGACACGAAAGGCGCTGGAAGACGCAGGGATGACCATCGGCGACATCGACAACGTCATCACGACCTCGAACGACTTCTGGGACGGGAGGACCATCTCCTGCATGGCGGTGGGCGACGCGAGCGGCGCCTCCGACAAGAACGTTTCCTGCGTGGAGGGCGACGGCACCTTTGGCGCACTGTACGGGCTCGCGCGGACCCTTTCGGGCTCGTACGGGACCACGCTGGTGACGGCGCACTCGAAGGGCTCGCAGAGCGTGTCGAGCCTCATCACCAACGCGGCCTTCGATCCCATCTACAACAGGGCGCTGGGGCTCGACATGATAGGCGCCTGCGCGCTGCAGGCCTCCGCCTACATGCATCGCACGGGGACCACGGCGCGCCAGCTCGCGCAGGTCTCGGTGAAGAACCACGGGAACGCACTGAAGAACCCCGTCGCGCAGCTGGGCATGAAGCTTTCGGTAGACGACGTCCTCAAGTCCGAGATGATCGCCGACCCGCTGCACAAGCTCGACTGCTCGCCGGTGTCCGACGGGTGCTGCGCGATCATCATAGCGAACGAGGACCGCGCTAAAAAGTACAAGGGGAAACCGGTGTGGATCAAGGGCGTGTCCATGTGCGCCGACGCGTACTTCTTCGGGGACCGCGACCTTTCCACGGCCGCTTCGCTTTCAAAGGCGGCGAAGCAGGCCTTCGCGCAGGCGGGAATAAACGACCCCTCATCGCAAATCGACTTTGCCGAGCTTTATGACGCCTTCAGCTACCAGGAACTCATGTGGCTCGAGGGCATGGGGCTCGCCGGGGACGGGGCCGCCGGAAAGATGCTTGAAGAGGGCGCGTTCGACATTGGCGGGAAGCTGCCGGTGAACGCGTCCGGGGGGCTCCTCGGGGGACACGCGGTCATCGCCGCGGGGCTCTATCGCATCGCCGAGGTCGTACGCCAGATTCGCGGCGAGGCGGGCGCGTACCAGGTGAAGAAGGCCCGGACGGGCCTAGCCCACGGAGTGAACGGCCTTGCGGGCCAGTCGCACTGCGTGTGGATTCTCGGCAAGGACAAGTAGGGGGTGCGTCATGGCAAAAAGAGCAGCGATAGTGGGAACGGGCCAGACCTTCCATAAGAGTCACCGGCCCGACGTGAACGGACAGGAGCTCATCAACGAGGCGGTAAGCCGCGCGCTCCTGGATGCAAACCTTACCATGAAGGACATCGACGCCATCATCATCGGCAACATGGACCATTTCGAGGGGATCAATTACGTGGACTGCTGGAGCGTGGACGGCTCGGGCGGCACGATGAAACCCGTCATGAAGATCACCACGGGCGGCACGACCGGATGTACCATCGCCATTGGCGGGTACCACCTGGTCGCGTCGGGCATGTTCGACAAGGTGCTCATCGTGGGCTGGGAGAAGAACTCCGAGTCCGACACCTCGGGCGCCATCACCACCGCGTTCGATCCCATCTGGGACCGCCTGGTGTTCGCGGGAGCGATCTCCGGTCTCGCCGCCGAGGCGCAGGCCTACATAGCCCGTTACGGGGCGACGGACAGGGACGGCGCGCGCGTGAGCGTGCGCGACCGGAAGCACGCGCTCAACAATCCGCATGCGCAGCTGCGCAAGGAGGTATCGCTCGAGGAGGTGCTGGCGTCTCCCATGCTGGCGGATCCCATCCACCTTCTCGACGTGTGTCCCCGCACTGACGGCGCGTGCGCGGTCATCATGGCGAGCGAGGACAGCGCGGAAAAGATAACGAAGACGCCCGACTGGATCTGGGGAACCGGGAACCGCCATCCCTACGCGTACCTCGGGGACGCCGACTATGGCCGGCTCACCAGCATGGAGCGCACTGCGAAGGAGATCTTCAAGAAGGCGGGCATCAAGGAGCCGCGTAAAGAAATCAATGTCATTGAGCTCTACCAGCCCTATTCCTTCGCCGGCATAATCTGGATCGAGGACATGGGGATCGTACCCCCCGGGAAGGGAGCCGAGTACATATGGAGCGGAGCGACCGACATGGGAGGCGAGCTTCCCATCAATCCGTCGGGCGGCGTCATCTCGTGCAACCCCATAGGCGCGACCGGCCTCATCCGCTGCGCCGAGGCGGCCATGCAGGTCATGGGCAAGGCCGAGGGGCGCCAGGTGCCCGACGTGAACCACGCGGTGAGCACTGGCTTTGGAGGATGCTGGTGGACCGACATGATCCTCCACGGGAAGAAAAAACCGAACTACTAGGAGAGAGACAATGGCAGAGAACGAACATATCGTCATCGAATCCGGAGAGGCGGCGCAGCCGTTCAATTACGCGGTGGGAATGTACGGGTCCAGGTTTTTCAAGGAGCTTCGCGAAAACAAGAAGAT
The DNA here is from genome assembly GCA_937864375.1 of uncultured Spirochaetota bacterium. Lineage (GTDB taxonomy): Bacteria > Spirochaetota > UBA4802 > UBA4802 > UBA5368 > FW300-bin19. The sequence continues at coordinate 888 of CALMJO010000583.1, read as the reverse complement.
CATGGGCGTGAAGTGCCCCACGTGCGGGAAGGTGTACGTGCCGCCCCGCGGGGTGTGCGGTCCCTGTTTCCAGGAGATGAAGGAATTCGTGGAGGTGGGCCCGGGCGGCGTTATTGGAACCTACACGATCCTCCGCTTCGCGTTCATCGACCCCGAGACCGGGCACCAGAAGCCGGTCCCTTACGGGTACGGGTTCATCAAGCTCGACGGCGCCGACACGCTTTTCCAGCACTACATCGACCTCGTTGACGAAAAAAAGGTCAGGATAGGCGCGCGGGTGGAGCCCGTGTGGGCGAACGAGCGTAAGGGCACCATCAAGGACATCCAGTATTTCAGGGTTGTGGAATAACGGCGCACCGGGTGCGCCCCCGTAGGGGCGAATCGCGATTCGCCTATACATGTGGGGCCGCATTTCGATGCGCCCAGGAACGGAAGAATGCCAAAAGGCGAGACAATGATCAACGCAACGGCGAGAACCATCGTGAGGGATGCTCAGGCGTGCGCATTCATCATAACGGGAAGCGACAAGGTGGCGAGCGGTTACGGCAACGGCGACTGCCTGCTCCTTGACTTTGGCCGCCCGCTCTTCGCGCTGTCGGACAGCGCCGAGCGCTATCCCGCCGCGTCACGGGACCTGCTCGTGCGTTTCATGCAGGGCCTTGGTCCCTCGGGCTCGCAGGCGACCATGGAGGGCTGGCTGGAGGCCGCGAACACGGCATATGCCGGTCAGCCCTACCATCACAAGGCGACATTCTGCTGCGCGGCCGTCGATCGCGCGGGCGCGGAACCATCGCTCGTGGTCCTTCACGGCGGTGACAGCATCGTCTACGTCGCGGACCGTCTCACCGGCGAGGTGCTGTTTCGCACGCAGCCGAACATGGATTTCGC
>CALMJO010000582.1 GCA_937864375.1 uncultured Spirochaetota bacterium | reverse complement strand
TCTTCACGGACGGCGGGCTCAAGACCCCGTCAACGAAACGCTGGGCCATGGCCGTGGACATGCGCGCGTGCATGCGGCGCGAACGGTGCGAGGACTGCATTGCCGCGTGCCACCTGGGGCATAACGTCCCCGAGATACAGGACGTCCGGCGCGCAATCACCTGGATCTGGAAGGACGAGTTCGACAGGGCGCTGCCCCACGTGAGGGACGAGTATTCATCGCCGGATATGCGGCATGCCCGCACGGTGCTCCTCTGCAATCACTGCTCCGAGCCTCCCTGCGTGCGCGTGTGCCCGGCCCGTGCGACCTGGAAGCGGGAGGACGGCATCGTCGTGATCGACCAGCACCGCTGCATTGGCTGCCGGTACTGCATGGCGGCGTGCCCCTACGGCTCGCGCAGCTTCAACTGGAGCGATCCGCGGAAATTCCTCGCGAAAGAAAAGATCAACCCGGCGTATCCCACCCGCACGAAGGGGACGGTGGAGAAATGCGAGTTCTGCGTCGAGCGCGTGGACCGAGGCGAGGGCCTGCTCTGCGCGGCCGCGTGTAAAGAGAAGGCGCTTATTTATGGCGACCTGCGCGACCCGGCTTCCGGCATCCGCAAGGCCCTCGAGGGACGCACGGCGCTGCGCCGCAAATCCGAGCTGGGAACCGGCCCGGCCGTATACTATCTCCTGTGAGGAGCGCATGTTCGAAAAAGCGTTGCACGGATCAAGGCGATACTGGCTGCTCCTGGGCGCGCTGGGAGTTGTAATCGCGGCCGGCATTGTGGGCTTCCTTCTTCAAAACGCCCAGGGCCTCGTGCTCACCGGCATGTCGCGGAGCGTCTCATGGGGATTGTACATCGCGCAGTTCACCTTCCTGGTGGGCGTCGCCGCATCGGCGGTGACGGTGGTTCTTCCTTATTACATCCACGATCACAAGGCGTTCGGAAAGATCACCATCCTGGGCGAGTTCCTGGCCGTGCCCGCGGTCATCATGTGCCTCCTGTTCATCTTCGTGGACCTGGGGCAGCCGTTCCGGATCTTTCACGTCGTCATCTATCCCTCGCTCACGTCGCCCATGTTCTGGGACACCGTGGTCCTTTCCATTTACCTTGCGCTCAACGCGGTCATAGGCTGGACCGTCATATCCGCCGAATACCGGCGGACGGCGCCGCCCGCCTGGTTGAGGCCGCTCATCTACCTGTCCATACCCTGGGCAATAAGCATCCACACCGTGACCGCGTTCCTCTACGCGGGCCTCCCCGGAAGGGACCTCTGGCTCACCGCCATCACCGGGGCGCGTTTCCTGGCGTCGGCGTTCTCGTCGGGCCCGGCGCTCCTGGCGCTCCTGTGCGCACTGTCGCGCAGGTTCACGAGCTTCGATCCCGGTGAAAGGGCCGAGCGCTCGCTTGCGGTGATCATCACCTACGCGTTCAGCGCGCATGTCTTCTTTATAATGCTCGAATTCTTCACCGCGCTCTACAGCGGCATCCCGGCGCAGCGGGCCTCGCTTGCGCACCTGTACTGGGGATGGAACGATCCCGGCTCGCTCACGCTCTTCATATGGATATCCATGGCGCTCGCGGCTACCGCGCTTCTCGTGCTTTACACCGGGGCGCGCATGAGGACCGGATGGCTCCTGGCGGCGTTCGCGATGGTCTTTCTTTCCGTGTGGATCGAAAAGGGAATGGGCTTCGTGGTGGGAGGATTCACTCCCGATCCGCTGGAGCGCATCCCCGTTTACTGGCCCGCGCCAAACGAGATCCTCATCACCGCCGGGGTGTGGGCGGCGGGGCTCCTGGTGCTGGTAGTGCTTTTCAAGATCACCGCGGGGGTTCGCGCGCAGGACTGACTGAAAAACCGGAGAGGAACCATGACGGAATACACCTGGCTTGCCGCCGCGTACGCGGCCGTTGGAATACTGGTTGTTGGACTGGGCGTGCGCATATACCTGATCGCGCGGCTGCCCATGCACCTGCGCTGGGAGCTCGCGCCCGTGCCCCACGAGCGCGCGAAGCAGGGTCACGGCGGCTCCTGCTTCGAGGAAACCGATTTCTGGACCAGGCCGCGGGAGCGCTCAAGGGTGGGCGAAACGATCTACATGCTCAAGGAAATATTTTTACTGCACACCGTGAGGAAGCACAACGGCCGGATCTGGCCCTTCACCCTGGCGTTTCATTCCGGAATATACTGCCTGGTCTTCATGGCGTTCTTTCTCCTCGCGGCGGCGCTCCTGAACGCCCTTGGATACGGCGCGGCCGCCGCCCTGCTCGAATGGCCGTCGCGCGTGCTGGGAGGCCTTGCGTATCTCCTTGGAACAGTCGGCGTCCTGGGAATGCTCGGCTTGCGCATCTTCAGCCGCGCATTGCGCTCGTTCTCGGGGCTTGCCGCGTACCTGAACCTGGCGGTTCTCCTCGCGCTTTTCGCGAGCGGAGGGGCGGGGATGCTCTCCGGGAGCGGCTTCATGGACGACATGCGGGAATTTTTCAACGCCGCCCTTCTCGTTCGTCCCGGCCTGGCGCCGGGCATGCCCGCGGCGGTACACCTTGGAGCGGGGCTCTTCTTCATCGCACTGCTTCCCTTTACGTCCATGGTGCACTTCGCGGCCAAGTTCTTCACCTTTCACAGCGTCCTGTGGGACGACCGGGCCATGGACGCGTCCATGGAGCTCAAGGTGAAGGCGCTCCTGTGCCAGCACGTGGGATGGTCATCCGCCCACCTGGGCGCCGACGGAAAAAAGAACTGGATTGACGTGGTAAAAGGGGAGTAGCGTTATGAAACCCGTAAGCATAAAGAAGATTGGAACAATCACCGACGGGCCGCTGAGCCCGAACGAGATCAACGACCTGGTGCCGCTCCCCCCGCCATACGACAGGGTCGAGGAGCAGCCGGGCTGGAAGAAGCTCACGAAGGAGCAGGAAGAGAGTTACGCCTGCGACCTGGACGGCGTGACGGGGCTTTCGCTTCCAAAACCAAAGGACGCAGCCGAGGAGAAGCGCGTCGTCGAGCAGTTCGTCTCCGGGCTCAAGAAGCTCCTCTCCAGTGAAAACAACTGGACCTTCCTGCAGCCGCTCACGCTCACGATCGACTACTGCGCGCGCTGCCAGACCTGCTCCGGGGCCTGTCCGGTATACGAGTCGAGCGGCGGGAACGAGATCTACCGCCCCACCTACCGCTCCGAGGTGTTCCGTCGCCTGGTGAAAAAGTACACGAAGACCGGCGGCGAGCTCTTCGCGAAGCTCAGGCTCGAGGACATAGATCTCAACTGGACGACCATAAGCAGGCTCTACGAGCTGAGCTACCGGTGCACCATGTGCCGGCGCTGCGCGCAGGCATGCCCCATGGGCCTGGACAACGCGCTCGTCACGCACGAGCTCAGGAAGCTCTTCAGCCAGGAGCTCGGGTGGGCTCCCAGGGAGCTTCACGAAAAGGGAACCGTGCAGCAGCTCGCCGTGGGCTCATCGACGGGCATGAAGCCCGCCGTGGTGAAGGAAAACGTGTCCTTCCTGGACGAGGACATGTCCGAGGAGCTGGGCATCAAGATCGAGACCCCCTGGGACGTCGCCGGCGCCGACGTCCTCCTCATCCACAACGCGGGCGAGATCCTCGCCTGGCCGGAAAACCCGGCGGCCTTCGCGATCATACTGAACGCGGCGGGAATCAAGTGGACGCTCTCGTCCGAGGCGCCCGCCTACGACGGCGTCAACTACGGCCTCTTCTACGACGACTTCCAGCTCGCGCGCATCGTGACGCGGCACATGGAGGCCGCGAAGAGGCTGGGCGTGAAGAAGGTGATCATGGGCGAGTGCGGCCACCAGCACAAGGCCATGATGACGATCGCCGACCGCATTCTCACCGGCGACCTGAACATCCCGCGCGAGAGCTCCATCACCTTCCTCGAGGACATCGTCGCGAGCGGGAGGCTCACCCTTGATCCCGCGCGGAACGACTTCCCGGTGACGCTCCACGACCCGTGCAACATCGTGAGGAACCTGGGCATCGTTGAGCCGCAGCGCAGGATCATTCGAAAAATATGCCCCCGGTTCCGCGAGATGACGCCGCACGGCGTGGACAACTACTGCTGCGGCGGCGGGAGCGGCATGGCCCTCATGTCGCAGAACAACTTCAAGGACTGGCGCGTGAGCGTGTCGGGGAGGAAGAAGTTCAGGCAGATCCTGGACGCCTTCGCCGACTGCCCGGGCCCCGAGGTGAAGAAGTACATCTGCGCCCCCTGCTCAAACTGCAAGGGCTGTCTCTTATACACATCTGACGCTGCCGACGAATAGAGAGG
>CALMJO010000581.1 GCA_937864375.1 uncultured Spirochaetota bacterium | reverse complement strand
ACCCGGATTCGTACGTTCGATTGAATACGGGCACCAGGGAGGTTGCGGAGCTCCTGTAGATCACTTCCACACTGCAGACCTCAAGAATATCATTGAATAGCTGCAGTTCCGAGAGAAGAGAATTTATGTCGGACACGTTGATATTCTTCTGCATGATGCGGTTTACGAGGTAGAGCTTCTTTGAGAAATCAAGCTGGTAGTTGAAGGCGGAAAAGAGCTTGTTCTGGAAGGCAATGATCTTTTTATAACTGAGTATTTTTGACTTCACCTCGTAGGGGATGAAGGGCTTCCGGATGTAATCGTTCGCCCCCGAAGCGTAGCCCTGCTCGATCGAATTTTTCTCGTCGGCGGCGGTGAGCATGAGTATGAAAAGCTTCTCGTACTGGGTATGGCGCCTGAGCTCACCGCAGATTTCAAAGCCGTTCCCATCGGGAAGAAGGACATCGAGCAGCACGATGTCGGGATTAAAACCCACGAGCGTGTCCTGGAACTCCGCATTGCTGGCGACCGCATTAAACTCGCATTCCTCCCGGAGCGTGTCTGCGAGGATTTTACGGACGAGTCTGTCGTCCTCAAGCGCCAGGACGCGGATCGCTGTTCCGTGCTGTTTTTGGGTGCTCATGGAGAAGCCCTCTCCTTGAGTATAGCAGGGAGGAGCGGAATCGTTCAATTATATTTGAGTTGTATCGGGAGAAATTTGTAAAGAGCGGGCGAGGGGTGCCGCTGAACGGGAAGCCGCTCAGGGTTTGTACTTCTGGGCAATGGGAATACGCCGTCCGATTCCGAATGCCTTGGAGGTTACCTTGAGACCGGGCGCGGCCTGGCGCCTCTTGTACTCGTTCCTGTCGACCTTGGTAAGCACCTCCCTGACGATATCCCCCGGGAACCCGCGCGCGATGATTTCTTCTGCAGACAATAGCTTTTCCACGTAGAGCTCCAGGATCTGATCGAGCAGGTCGTAGGGCGGCAGGCTGTCTTCGTCTTTCTGGTTGGGCCGCAGCTCGGCGGAGGGCGCTTTCTCTAAGGTGGAAGCAGGAATGATCTCTTTCTCCATGTTCAAGTAGCGCGAAAGCCGGTAAACAAGGGTCTTGGGCAGGTCCGATATCACAGCGAGACCGCCCGACATGTCACCATAAAGAGTACAATAACCCATGGCGAGTTCCGACTTGTTGCCGGTGGTAAGCAGCATGCTCCCGAATTTATTGCTTGCAGCCATGAGAAGGTTTCCGCGAATGCGCGCCTGTATGTTTTCTTCCGCGACGTCTTCCGGTAGGTCTTTGAAGAGCGGTCCGAGCATCCTACGGTACGCGTCATATATCTCCATGATGGAGATGGTCTCGACTCTGATGCCCAGGTTGCGCGCCAGCGCGATTGAATCGTCCACGCTGCCCTGTGAAGAGTAGACGGACGGCATGGTGATCCCCATCACGTTTTCCGGCCCGAGCGCCTGTGCGGCGAGCGCCGCAGTGAGCGCTGAATCTATTCCTCCGCTAAGGCCTATGACCACTTTTTTAAAGCCGCTCTTCCTCGCGTAGTCGCGCAGTCCCAGGACAAGCGCATTGCCAATATCCGCCACCTCGTCCTCGACCGGCGCTTCCGCTGACGGGGGCCTGTCAAGATCCACGAGCACCAGGTCCTCCTCAAATGCCCTGGAGCGGGCGATGAATGCGCCCGAGGCGTCCAGGATGAAGCTGTTGCCATCGAATACGAGACTGTCGTTGCCTCCGACCTGGTTCACGTAAACTATGGGTACCGAGTGGCGCCGGGCGATTCCCGATATCATCTCCCATTTGACGGTATTCTTTCCCTTTACATACGGAGACGCGGAAATATTCACAAGCAGGTCAACGCGCGCATCCATGAGGGTCTTGACGGGATCGAGGGCATAGCGACGCATTTCCATGTATGCGTTCTCGTAGTCGGTGTCATTCCAGATGTCTTCGCATATGGTTGCGCCGATCTTTGTTCCCTGGAAATTGAAGGGCAAAATCTCCCGGCCGGGCGAGAAGTACCTCATCTCGTCGAAGACGTCGTAGGTGGGAAGCAGCGCCTTGTGATAACGGGCGCTGATGCATCCGTGCTCCATGAGCGCCGCGGAATTGAAAAGCAGAGGACGGTTACCGCTGTCATATTCGACCAATCCGCAGATCACCCCGATCCCGTCGGCTTTTCGCGCGATACGCTCGGCGGCTCGAAGATTGTCATCAATAAGCTTGCGTTTTTCTAGAAGGTCCATCGGCGGGTAGCCGATTATGGCAAGCTCCGGGAATACCACGAGATCGGCACCCGCTCGTTTTGCATGCTCGATATTCCTGATGATAATGCCGGTGTTGCCTTCAACATCGGCGATTATGGGATTTATCTGGGCGAGTGCGATTTTCATTCCAGGCTACCTCTCCAGGAATTGCTGGATAAGCTCCCTGAGCTTTTCACGAACTACCGGATCCTTTTCGCCGCTGAACACGGTGAACAGCTGCGGGGTAATGCTCTTGTCTTGAAGATGGTCGATTGCATACAGCGATGCGAGGCGCAGATACTGCGTATTGGGAGCGGAAAGCGCCTGTATCATGCGTTGGGCGCTCCCCTGCTGTCCGCGGAAGCTACCGATCGAGTTGCAGAGCTCGGATTTAAGCATGTAATCCTGCGTGGCGTCGAGCGCCTGGAGCAGCAAGGGGACTGCCGACGGATCCCCGATTTCACCCAGCGCGTAGGCGGCTTTTATCCGCAGTTTGAGGTTGCCGTCATGGAGCAGCACGCGTTCGAACCCCCTGAGCCCGCCGGTGTTTTTAACCATGAGCAGCATCTCGAGGAGCATATCCTTGATCTGGTCGTCGGTTTCAAGGTCAAGCTGGGTTGATACCTGGAAAGCGGCGCCCGGGTTAATGAAATCCAGGAGCGAGGACGCGGAGGCGAACCGTATCTCCCGGTGCTTGTCGGATAGGCACTGGAGAATAACGTACATAGACTCCCGATCGTTGAATGCATGGAGAATGTTCAACGATTTGACGCGCACTTCCCATTCGGGATCGTTAAGGGCGAGATTGCGGATGGTCGCAAGGTAGTCGGTTAGCTTATGATTCTCAATGCATCGCAGCGTGAAATACCGTACGGACTTGTTTTCATCCTTGATCAACTCCATCAGGATGTCGTTGATCCGGCGATCGTATACGAAGTAAAAAGCCTGCAGTGCGTATACACGATAAATGGGATTTGGGTCGCGGGAAAAATTCAGTATGTAGGGGAGCATCCTGTCATCGCCTATTCTCTTGAGGCCCAGGATGGCGCTTTCGCGTACCGCGTGGTGAGGGTTTTTAAGCTCCTCGACAAGATGGATCACTATGCTGCGATCGCCGGATGTTGAAATGAAATCGATGATATCCTTTTTTAGCGGCACAGATTTAGTGCGCTTGAGCATATCAAGCCAGTCGGGAAGCACGTCTTTGATGGGGAAGCATTTGAGGGCGGCAAACGCATTGGAACGCTTCCAGTCGCGACTGCTGGTCAGAATGATATCCTTGAGTAAAGGGACAATCGAGGCAGGCCTGTTGAGCGCAATGTATTCCCCGGCTTCCAGACGGTCTGCCTCTTGTGAACTCATTATGCCCGACATGAGCCGTGCATTTATGGAGTCCCCAGCTGCAAGCGGTGACAAAGAGGCGAGAAGGAACAATATGAAAAATGATGTCAAAGGTGTTTTCATGTTTTTCGACAGGCCCTGAGCAGCGGCGGAACGCCGAAACAGCTGTTCGTCCGCCGCGAATAAAAAAGACCCGCGGCTACGGGTCTTTTATCCGTGCATGATCGGCCTGAATGCTATTTTAACACTCCGTAGAGGTAATTATTGACTATTGACTCAACCACCTCACGGTCAAGGACGTTCATCTTTTTACGGTCGTAATCGTATACTACATACATCACACCGCCGATCAGCATGAGGGCGGTTATGTCCGGGTTCACGTTTTTCTTGTACACGTTCTTGCGCTTGATCTCATCGATGTCACGGGATACTACCCTGGTAATATACTCAAGGAACTTGGTGATGCGCGCGACAACCTCGTCATCGATGCCCGCAATGTCCTTGTAAATGAGCTTTATTACGATAGGTTCCGATAGAATCGTGCTGATACAGGAAGAAATCCGTTCCGATTCGAATTTGACCATGGATTTCTGAACGGGATTGGATTTAAGGAAATCCCTCAGGTCGTCGGAATCCATGATATCGTCAATTTTTTCCTCTACTGCTTCGAGGATGGCATACAGAATTTCGCGCTTATTTCCAAAATACTGATATACGGTACCGCGCGCGATATTCAGCTTTTCACAGACCTGCCCAATATGGGTGCTCTGGAATCCATGCTGAATGAACATCTCCTTTGCGGTATCGATTATCTGCTGTTTGCGCTTCTGTCCTTTCGCCGGCATTATCTCACCTCTGTAATGCGTGCATGTCCCGTATTAGAATCTGCTTTCCTGGGTCCCTTCCGAACGCTTGAGCTTCTTAATCTCTTCCGAGAGCGGAACCAGGGCTTCTCTGAGCTCTTTGATAAGGTTGTCGGCCCTGTCCTGTAATTCCCTGCTCATTGTTAAATCGCCTTATACCGGAACGCACGCAACAATTAGTACTATGTATT
>CALMJO010000580.1 GCA_937864375.1 uncultured Spirochaetota bacterium | reverse complement strand
ACACCTCTCTATTCGTCGGCAGCGTCAGATGTGTATAAGAGACAGCCCTTGTAGCTGCCCAGCGTCACCTCGGGAACGGTCTCGAAGACCGCGCTGAACTTGAACGAGCCGCCGCGCGTCACCTTGTCGAAGCTGAACTGAGGGGGCGCTATGGGCTTGTAGTTCTTTTCGGTGACCGTGTCCAGGTAGATGCTTTTCAACAAATTCTCGGCGACCTCTTCGCTGGCGGCGTCCATGTACTTGCGCTCGATGAGCTCCAGGGGGGCCTTCCCGCGCCTGAAGCCGTCCAGCTTCGCGTTGTTCTTTATCTTGTTGAATACGCTCTTGTATTCGACCTCGACCCGGCTCTCCGGGACCTCGAGCGCGATCTCCATCCTGGCGTTCTCAAGCTTCTTTTCGGAAATTAACAAGGCTCTTCTCCTTAACAGTGGTAATGGTCATATTTCGTATCGCTCGGCTGCCCGGTCCGGGGCGCTGCGGCGGCATGGCGGATGAGCGCCGTACAGGCCTTGAAGCGGTTCAACACCACGGTGCGGCTCGATGTGCGGGACCCGGCGTCGCCGGGGGCATGACCCTCGCGACTCTACATACCATACGAATTTTGGGTGTCATTAATTGAAAAATAACATAATTAATCAATAACAAAATTTATGTCGTGTTAAGGCTGAGGGGCTTGGGGGGCGTTAAAGCCGAATTGTTTCGGAAATTATGCATTTTAGTGACTTTTCGACACATGGTGTATATGCTGGGTATTTCTGAACGCTGAGAAAACGTATTTTCATCATTGAGCGGGAAATCATTTCTGTAAACCTGCCTTCTGGAGATTGTTTTCCATCGAAAAGAAAAACAAAGCCCCCGGGTTGTCCAGGGGCTCGGTCGAATTTGAATGTTTCAAGCACTTCCTGAAGCGGTTTCCCCAGGCACAATTTGTCCCTGATTTCGATGCGCTAAAAACTTACCGGGATGCCGAACTGGATTGACAACCTTGAAATAATCATCCTGTCATATTCGTAATTTTCATGATCATCCATTGTAGAATACTTTGTATCTTGTTTTACTTTTTTAAATCCATACCCCGCATCGGCAAGTACATCAATGAAAAATCCGCTGAATGTTATCTCGTATCCCAGAAGCATATCGACGCTGAAATAAAACCCCGATTCGGGTGATTGATGAGTGATGCGCACATCATAACGATTTGCCACTTCATGATTCATCTTGTACCAGTATATATTCGCGGACATTCCAATTAACAATCCGTCCAGCATCGATGGTTTATATATTACACTGGGACCCGCAGATACAGTATGAAATTTATCGCCTATACTGTCCAGGTCTTTATCCAAGTTTTTATGACCGGTTTTTTCAACATCCTTGGTATTTGTAAACAGGTAGCTGTATCCTGCCGTTATTCCGAACCGGTAGCGCCCAAGCTCGTAAAAATATGTTCCGGTAGCTCCAATACTCTTGAAATCTTCGGTGAATGAACCATTTTCGAACGTTATTGCCCAGCCTTCTATTAGATCATATTTTCCGTATGCTCTTGTAAAACCAAAGCTCGGGCCGAATCCTATCAGATGCCTTGAACTGCCGTCTCCTGCAGTCGCTCCTTTATCGGTTTTTGGTTCGTCCTTTTTCTCCTCGACCTTCTTCTTCACCACCGCCTTGACCTTGCCGCTCCCGATGCGCTCTGCGAGCTTGTCTACGAACTGCACCACCGCGTCGGGAAGGTTCTCCTCGGATGTCGCAACCTCCTTTTCACCATGCTCTGCGACGCCGCTCTCCACGTCCACTATGCGCCCGGTGATCACTATGGATTTCCCCAGGGGGATCACGTTCCCGATGAGGATCTTGCTCGCGGAGAGAATCTTCCCCACTTCCACGGCGCAGGTGACGTCGGTGCATCCCGTTTGCTGGAAACCCTGCTCACGGAGGATGTTCGCCATCTGCGCGCGCTCGATCACCGAGTACTTCTTAACGTTAATGAGCTCGGTACGGATGAGTTCGGAAACCACCATGGCGTTCGCATCGGGCACGCCCTTTGCCTCGAAGTCCATGACCGCGATACGGAGCTGTTCGGCGTTGATAGTTACGGGAGCGAAGACGAACGCAAGAAGGACCAGGAGCAGTCTTTTCATTGTTATTATTTTCTCCAGTGGTTATATCCCTTTAGATATCTGACCAGTAAAAGTACAGAATGTCAAGTATTATTAGCAAGAGAGATGTTGGAATCCTGGCGAGGCCCTTGTGCGGGAGGTGCGGTTTATCGGACAGTTTCTAGGAACGACAGGGCTGCTGCGCGGGCTTAGAATCAAGTATTTATGGGAATGGGCATATTTGCTTGCGACCTAGTGCTCTGACTTTATGAATATCAATTAATGGAAAAAGTGCTATTAATATTTT
>CALMJO010000579.1 GCA_937864375.1 uncultured Spirochaetota bacterium | reverse complement strand
CTAGTACGGTCTCGTGGGCTCGGAGATGTGTATAAGAGACAGCTGCTACCTGACGCCGCTTATTGAACGGATTCTCCCGCTGGGTCTGCCGCTCTACAATTTGTACGGCTGGCTGGGGCGCCGATGGGCGAGGAGGAACGCATAGGGATCATCATCGGCCCCCCCTCCCGGAAAATTCTCCTGCCACATCGCGATCGGTTTCACGCGGAGCCGTTCCTCCCGCAGCGACTTCATCTTTTCCAAATCGAGTGAAAGCTTCATGGACCTGGACCTTTCCGCGAAGGCCCTGCGCCAGTCGTGTCCGTACAGGCCCGCCATGCCTGTCCGGGGAGCTGCGGCTTTTTTTCGTGAAGGAGCCGTTCAGGTCGCGCGTGGCGATCCACTCGAGGCGGAAGACGGAGAACGCCCTGCCCGCTGCCTGGAGCTGTTCGTCGGTGAGCTTCAGGTGAACGAGGCGCAGTCCGCCGGCCTTCCCGCCTCGCTATTTCTTCCCCCCCGCCGAATATGCGAGCTTCACATACCCGAAGATGTTCTTTGCCGTCGTGATCCTCGAGAGGTCGGCGTCGATCTCATGGTCCTTCCCGAGGACGTGCCCGTGGCCGATGAGCGCGGGCGTAACTGCCGCGTCCTTCGATGCGTCTTCAATCCGCGCCCTCCAGACGAGCGATGGCTGCCCGTTCACGTCGCTGAAGGCGGGCGAATCCTTTGGCGCGTCCTTGGGGAAATGCTCGTTGTAGTCGAAGGCGATATTGGCCTCGATGAAGATCTCCAGCTTTTTCCCCCGGAGGGCTTCCGGCACCTGCCACTCGTGGGTGAAGGTTTCTCCCGAGGGGGTCGCGCTCGTCACGCTGTCCACGTCAGCGGCGCGTCCTCCCGTGCCGGACCACACCGGCGCGGCCGACGGGCGCTCGTCCGCGAACATCCATGAATTTTTTCCCGCCTTCCCGGTCACGTAGATGGTGCGGGTCTCCCCGCTCGCGGGGTCCCTGACCCATATCGCGTACGTGGGGTAGATTTTTTTCAGAAGGATGCTGTTGTAGGCGTCTGCGTTAAATGTCAGCGTCACCGAAAGGTGCGGCAGCGAGGGATCGATCACCGCTTTCTTTACGGGGCTGCTGCACACCGCGAGCGAGCAGGCGAGGATGATGCAGGACGCCTTGGCAATTCTATTCATGTTCCACCTCCAGAGCGTGCCCATGCGGGCAGGATTGTAAAAAATGTAGCGCCGGGAGCGCCGATGCGCAAGCATTTTCGACGGGCACAGGCCGTTTAAAAGGCATTTACCCGGACGGAAAATTCGTTTGACATTTCCGGCACCGCTTCGTGTTTGTGAGTCTAATCCGGCGTCTACCGTATATATAATGAAGAAGCTGACTGAATCCCTGAAGGGCATGTTCTCACCGCGCGCTCCCCGCGTCATGCTGTGGACAGCCGTGACGATCGCGGCCTGGCACCTGGCGCTCTTCGTCATGTCCGTGACCGCGCTAACGGTGTACGCGGCCCAGTCGGAGAGCAGGTTCGCGAGCCTCGCGCTGGAGCAGCACCGCGCCTTCCTGTTCTGGACGAATGTGGACCTGCTGCGCGGCTACGCGCTCGTGGCTCTGGGCCATCTGCTGCTCTGCTACCCGGTCATCGCGTACTGGCTCAAGGGACGCGCGGCCGTAACGCGTCGGGCGGTGGCCTGGCGCGCCCTGCTCATTACCGCGGGCATTACCGTGTACTTCGTGCTCAGGCTCATCCACGTGCGCCCCTATTTCCTGAACTCGTCCAGCTACGACCACTGGTATTTCAAGCTGCTTATTGGCCTCCCGGACGCGATCCGGCCGGGCGTGTTCTTCGCGCTGTTCACCGCGCTTCCCGCCGCCGCGGGGCTCACGGCTGCGGCGTATTACGGGGCGCGCATCATGGCGCGCGCGCGCGCGGCATACGGCAGCCTGCGCGTGCCGGGCCTGGCCGTCGCCGCGCTTGCGGCGTGTCTCCTGGTCGTCACCACGGTACCGGCGCTCAGGGGCGACGAGGCGCCCGCGGGCCGCGTGCAGGGCCCCCCTAACGTGCTCTTCCTGGTGTCGGACTCGCTCAGGGCGGACCGGCTTTCGTGCAACGGGTACGGTCGGCCCACATCGCCGCACATTGACGAGCTTGCGGCACGGTCCGTGAACTTCCAGCGCATGATGACGCCGGTGGGCTCCACGCTCGAATCCATGACCACGATCATGACCGGGCAGTACCCGCACACCCACGGCTTCCGCCACATGTATCCCTCGCGCGAGCGCGTGGAGCGCACGCTCGCGGGCTCGCCCACCCTGGCCGCGTCGCTCAAGGCGCAGGGGTACTCCACGGCCGCGATGGGGGACTGGTGCGCGGGCATTTTCAACGCGGTGCCCATGGGGTTCGACGAGGTGCAGGCCAGCGATTACGACGACTTCAGGCTCTACATGGCGCAGGCCGTGTACATCGCCCACGTTATCATCCCGCTCTACTTCGACAACGCGCTGGGCTACCGGCTCTTTCCCAGGATCCAGTCCTTCGCGACCTACGTAACCCCCGACGTGGTTACAGATCGGCTCATCGAAAGGCTCTCGCGCGCGGCGCGCGGAGGGGGCCCGTTCTTCGTGACGGCGTTCTATTCATGCACGCATCTCCCGTATTACTGCCCGCCGCCCTACCATGAGCTTTACACCGACTCCTCCTACACCGGGAAGAACAAGTTCAAGATGGACTTCAACATAGACGGATTCATCCGCGGCGCGGGAATCGAAAAGGAATTCAAGGGCATGCAGGCGCAGGAGATCCGGCAGATTCGGGACCTCTACGACGGGACCGTCAGCTTCTTCGACACGCAGGTGGGGAGAGTGCTCGCCTTCATGGAGCGCAGCGGCCTCATGGAAAACACGATCGTCGTCGTTACCTCCGACCACGGCGACGACCTGTTCGAGCCCAACACGACGATCGGCCACGGGCTCTCCTTCAACGGCGGCGACCAGACGAACGGCATCCCCTTCGTGATGTACGTGCCCGGCGGGCGCTTCGCCCCGGGCCGGGTCGCAAGGATCACGCGCGCGATCGACATCGCGCCCACGGTTCTCGACATCACAGGCATGCCGCGCGAGGAGCGCTTCGAGGGGACGAGCCTGCGACCCTACCTGGAAAACCCGTCCGCGGATCTTTCGCTCGCGTTTTACGGCGAGACAAGCTACCTGTTTTTCAAGCGGCAGGTACCCGGCGAGGAGCCGCTGTGGGTCGCCCCGCTCGAGGAGTCAACGATCATCGACCCTGACTTTGATTTCCATTTCGTGCTCAAGGAAAAGTACGAGGCCGACGTGCTGCGCACCAAGGAGCGCTGCGTGCGCACCGAGGACTGGAAGCTCGTCTACACCCCCGGCGTCCACCGCGACATCTGGAGGCTCTTCCACCTGCCCACCGATCCCCACTGCGAGCGCGACGTGAAGTACGCCTTCCCGCGCATTACGAAGGCGATGCAGGAGAGGCTCCGGCAGTGGACCGACGAGCGGCGTGAGAGCAGGATATGCGAGATTTTCCCGGAGGAGCGCCCGGGTACGGCGGACGCCCGACTCGCGGCCGCAGATACGGATTAGCCGCAAGGGTTGCGCTGAAAAGCCGCGCGGCCTGTTAATCGCCGCTTCCGAGGCTGCCGCTCCTACAATCTGAACATTCCGGCGGCGGTTTGAATTGCATTTACATCATCCGGTCACTACCAGGGCCTGTAGATACGACTACAAGCCTGATTTTCCATTGACTCCTGTAATTGAGAGGGTTTCAGTCGCCGTTCGATTCCTCGAGTTTTTCCACGTCGATGAGATCCTGCAGTCTTCCGACGTTTCTTTTAGACGCCATGAGGTCTTTCTTGCCTATGATCTTGATTGGAATCCCGTCATAGGTGCTGGAAACGGCATTTGAAAAGGCGGTAGTGAAATCCGTTCCACCGACGCTCATGAGGATATCGATACGGTTCGGCGCGATGCCGATCTGATATACGAGGTCGGGATTCGTGAAATCATCGGCGGATATCCCTTCGAGAGGGGCTCCAAATGCCGCGAGTGCAGTATACGTTTTGCCGGCGTTCGCATGCGTAGGATTCACCCAGATGTCGAGGTCTTTCGTAAACCGGGGTTCGGCGTAGAAGATTACCGCGTGCGCGCCTACAAGCAGGTATTCAACGCCTTCTTCGTTGAATGTGCTGAACAGATCTCTGAAGTCGGGGTTCGCTCCCATCATTTTGACCTCTGAATAATCCGGCTTCCAACACCATTTCCCATGCGGCGGAAAAACGCGCTTCGTGGCCGAGCTCGCGCCAGAAAGTTTTATCGAAATTTCTTTCCTCGACGGATCCGCGCCTCGACATACGGCCTGTTATTGTACGCTGTTTTTCATTTTTCATGATCTTTCACCGGAAAGCAGGCGCGTACCGCGATTTCATCCAGATAGTTACTGCATTCATGGCAATAAGCTCGTTCAAAGCTAATCGCTGAATAATTCAAAGTAAAGTCTTTTTTAACAGGGTAATTTTAGTCGAATCTGCTAATAAGAAAAGCGATCACTTCCCTGCATAACAGAACATGACAGCGTCCGGTTGTAAACAGGTTAACGCGCTTTAAGCTCCCGGTGGGCGGCTTTTGTCAATCCTCATACTCCAGCCGTAAACAGCATCTTGATAATTTACTAATCATATATATATAAATTGCTAACCTGAATGTCATTTCTTGCTGAGCATATTTCCAAAAAGGGGAAAGCTCCAATGAAACGAGGGTTACAGAATGCCTTATCCTTCTTGTCTATTATATTGTTACTGGTCGCCGCCCAGTCGGCGAATGCCAAAAAAACCGGAGAGAAAATCGCCGGCAAGGCGCATGTTGAAACCGGACCTGTAGAAACCTTCACGGTTCAAGGAATAAAGGTCGTGATGCGCGGCGGGATTGACCGGAATTCCGGCTATGAGGGAACTCTCGTCGAGGAGGCATCGCTGGAGGTGCATGACATCAATGTACCGTTTCAGGTGGGCGGTTTCATAAAGCTCGACTCGAAAAAAGAGCGGATCATTGGCGGCGACCTTGCCTCCAAGGTTACGTTCAAGCTCGGGAAATCAGAGTACACGCTTAAGAAAGGTTCGCGCATCGGTTTTGGAGCAATGGGAAGCGGCGATAAAATGAAACCCTTCATCAGTGAAGCCGAGCTTGCCGGACCCATCGAGGTAGCGATCCCCGGAGTGATTCCGGAAAAATTCACAATCGCTCCCCAGGTGAGATTCGGTTATGGATCTGTCCTGTCGGAGGCTCTTTTGCTCAAGGCGATAACCTTCAAGACGGGCGAATTCGAGGCGCAGATGCCCCAGGGCAGCCGCCTCGCGTTCGGTCCGTTGGGATTGAAATCAATATATCCGCCGCCCCAGTACGGGATCGTCACGAAGGCCAATTCCTTTGAAGTGAAATCTCCGATCGGCGGTTTCCAGGCAAACAAATTGCATTTCACTACTGTCGACAGCAAGACATCCCTGGTGCAGCTCAAGAGCATTACGGTTGCTGAAGAGGTCCAGCTCACCGTTTCTGGGCAGCAGAAAACGGTTCGCAAGGACGGCACTATCGAGCTAACAAAAGACGGGGCCTTCGACATGAACCGGACCCAGTTTAAATAGAGTATCCTGAATGTCGCCGCAGGGATAGGATTAGTATTCTCCAGGAGCAGATCACCAAATGCTGCTCCCGGCAGGCTTCTGCGAACCGCCGGGAGCCTCCGGCTACAGCGTGTACATGACTCCGACAAAGACCCCATACACCCAGTCGTTAAGCCAGCCGTTGTTGAGATCTCCCATGTCCTCCTTGAACTTCACGCGCGTCCACTGCACGCGCAGGCCGAGCGTCACGATCGGGAGACCGCTTCCCGGGCTGATTCCTGCGGTGGGTTCGAAGTTGAAGCCCCACATCTTGAGGTCGCTCTTGATGCCGTTCTGGCTGTTGTCGTGCCTCGTTAGAAAGTTGTCATTGCCCTGGTCGTTGTAATTGTATGCGTCAATGTCCATTTCAAACTTGCCCGGCATGTAGACCGCGGACAGGTTCGCGGCCATGAAATATTTTTCCGTTACGGGAAGCGACAATCCAAGGCCCAGGGCTGGACCATGGTACATGGTGGTAATGGCGGACTTGCTGACGGCCGTGAAGTAGAGGTCGCCGCCGGCGGTAAAGCCGTTTCTCGCGTCATTCAGCTTGATAGCAAGGTGCTGGTACTTGTAGCCGGCGAACAGCCTTACATGTTCGCCAACCCGGTAGCTCAATGCGCCGTCCAGGTCGGTCCTGAACACGTTGAACGTGGTGTTGCTGGAAACCGTTGCCGCGCCGCCTTCGGGGTGGCCGTTCATGATGAGCCATTGCGCGGACTGCCTGCCCAGGAGGCCGGAAAGGGAAAGGGAGAGGTTCTGAGTGAAGAGGACGCTGAATATGGGACCGTACAGCACGCCGTCGCCGCGCTCCATGTCCTTGAAAGAGGAAACACCGGATTCCTTCATGTACGAGTCCCAGAGGAAATAACCTCCCTTCACGCCGATGATGTAGTCGGCGGAGAAGGCGGGCAGGCTCAGCGAAAAGAATACGGCGATGGAAATGGCGAAAATGATCTTTTTCATGGCACGCTCCCCGATTGATTGTACAGGCTGCGGCAGGCATGCGTCTGGGGAGCCGTACTGCGGGAGGCGAAGGAGTATCGTTGGCGATGGGCCGCGGGCGGCCACGGACGCGCGACCGTTATGCGAATGCCTGGCGAGGCCTGTGCGCTTCTCTGCACCGTATGTTACTGGATGCCATTACGGGATGCAAGAAAATATTGGGCATGTCCGGCATGCGCGCAATGGAATGGCGGCAATCATCCGCGGCGCCGGGACGCCAGTCGGCCCTCGCCGCCCTTATTTCCCGGCGCGGTGCGCCCTCCACGGCATCTCGGTCCCGCCTTCCAGATAATAG
>CALMJO010000578.1 GCA_937864375.1 uncultured Spirochaetota bacterium | reverse complement strand
ATGGCTAAGCTTGTACAAGCTGCTGCAGCCGAGCGCGCCGAACAACAGCACCGGCAGGAGCGCGGCGGGGATGCGACGTCGCGCGATCACGGGCGTCCCTCCGTGAGCTCGACTATGGCGGGGACCGCCTTCATCATGAAGTCTTCGAACGCGAGCACGAATGAATCCTCGTAGAAGGAGTCGGTCCACACCATGGTGAATTTTTTCCCTATTCCCTTGATCCTGCGGGCGAATGCGTGGCCCTCGTCCACCTGCATGAATAGCTCCGCCTCGATCACGGAATACACGTCGGCACCGAAAAAGCCCACCTCGGGCTCCGCAAAGCAGCGCCGTATCCTCACCTCGAGGAGCGGGTACGTGTCCGCGCCTCCCCCGGAGACCGTGAAGCCGGCTGCCTTCAGCTCGATCGCAAGCGCCTCGCGCAGCATCTGCGACGGGCCCTGTTCGATGTAGATGTTGGAGAGGTCCATCCCAAACCCGTTCTTCTTGACGCCCTGCCGGATGTTGGTTTCACTCTCCTCGCTTACGATAAGATGGATTTCCCTTTTCTCCCTGAGCCGTGATGAGGCCACGGCGCCGTTGAGCTCGGGCTTTATGGTGGAATCGATGATGGCGCAGCCGTAAAGGAAAACCGGCATCGCCAGGATAAGCACGAGGTGCGGCACGGTTCGCCCGGGAAGCTTCATGTGCGTTATACCCCGCCCTGCGGAATCACGATTTTCTCTTTCTATAAAATTAAAATATGCCGAACGGCTCGCGAAATCAAACTTTATTTTGAATGGATCCCGGGAGGATCCCGGGTCCGATCAGCTTACGCGCGCGGCACACCTCTCCCGCGTTAATCGCATTACCCCGGCTTTTTCCCCTTGTGGCGCTTCCCGCCCTTCTTCGCCACGAGCTCGTAGGAGTGGTCGATGAGCATCCTCACCGCAGAATCGAGAACCTCTCCGTCAAGGATGAGGGTGTTCCAGTGCACCTTGTTCATATGGTAACCGGGACGGACGGACCCGTAGCGCTCGCGAAGCTCCATCGCGAGGAATGGATCGCATTTCAGGTTGATTCGCAGCGGGCGCTCCTCGAGCGCGACGAGCGCGAAGATCTTCCCGTTCACCTTCACCGTGAGCACGTCACCGCCGAAGGGGAAGTCCTCGGAGGCACCCTCCTTCGAGAGCAGGTGCGCGCGCAGCGATTTCATGTTCACCGTGCTGGCCTCCGTGCCCTTTCCGTGCGGCTTCACTGCAGGGCATGGCATCCATGTTCCCGTGCCGCGGCGAAATTTCAATGCAAAAAAGGCGAATGGATTGAGTACCGGCATGGAAACTGGTTGCGCTCCGGGGGGAAGCATGGTATTATTACCGCAGCATGGTTTTCCAGCCTGCCCCGGTAAAAAAATATGCCGGGGGAGGCCCCCGTGGAGAGAGATCAGGAAAGGAACATGATGAGCACTTCGCGCCCTGATGGAATGAACGCGTGCCAGACGTTTCGCGGGCGGAACGGCGGGCTGTCTTGAGCCGGGCGATCAGAAAAGCGTTCTTCGAGGTCGTCATGAATTCGCTGAGTACCCAGCAGGTGAATTATCTTGGCGAGCAGATCGACAAGCGCTTCAACCTGAACCGTATTTCCGGCTTTGGCGAAAGCATGCCGGTGCCGCGCCAGACTGCGGCCCAGGTGCTCCTGGACTATTTCACCGACGAGAACGACATCGTCACCATGTTCACCCTCATGCTCGTGAACGAGGGCGAGCGCTTCTACAACCGCGGGCTCCTCATCTGGGGAAAGGAGGATTTCATCGCGGTGCTCAGGAAGCACAAGTGGATCTACGACCCCGGGCTCGTCCACTTCCTGCGCGACCCCTTTTACGAGCGGGAAATCAATTTGCTCAAGAAGATCCGCGTCCTCGACCTGCGCGGCGATTTCCCGCCCGACGACATCATCCAGGAGATCGCGCGGGTAAGCCGGCGGATGGGGATCAAGGAACTGGAGTGGCGCATTTCGCTCCGGCTCTACGACGTGGACAGGAAAAGCGGCGACCTCATTAAAAGCATCATCGAGATGCTGCTGGCGCGCCAGAACCTCCAGCAGTTCCACGGCGAGATCTTCACCTGCCTGCGGGAGCTCGCCACCAACGCGAGCAAGGCGAACTACAAGCTGCTCTTCGAAAAGTATCATTCGGCGCCCGAGGGGATCACCTCCGAAACGGATTACCCGGAATTCCTCCGGCGGTTCAAGCAGGAGCTGGGCGAGCACGGCAGCGCCAGGCTCCTGGAGCTCGCGCGCAGGGACGACCTGTACTACACCATCACCTTCCAGTCGACGGGGGAGGCGCTCGAGGTGTGGGTGACCAACAACCAGAACATCACGCTCCTGGAAAAGCAGCAGCTCCTCAAGAAGATCGGCATGCAGCACGCCTGGGAGAGCAGCTTTGACGGCGAATCCGACGACCTCGCCGAGGGGGCCGGGCTGGGCCTCGCGCTCATCCTGAAAATCCTGGGGAGCCTGTCACAGGAGGAACAGCCCCTCATGGTCGTGTTCTATCCGGATACGATGAAGATAGGATTCCGCCTGGAGCGGACCTGCCTTCAGCACAAGGCGCAGGATGCGCCCCCCGCGCGATGAGCGCTGCCGGCGGGAGGCGCGCCGAGTCCGTGCGCCGGCGTGTTGTTTTGTGTGCGCCCTTGCGCATGGTGACGGACACTGCAGTCGGCGACCCAAGCCGTTCAAATAATGCTCTCAGGTGAGGCGGCATGAAAAACCCGGTAACAGTCATACTGTGCCTTGCTTCCTGTTTCGCGATCGCCCGTGCACGCGCGGGTAACGATGCCGGCCTCGCTGCGCTCATCAGGAACAACGAGTACGAGTCCTTCGTGAAGGCCGTGGAAGGGGGAGGGGCCGATGGCGTGCTGCCGCGCGCATGCCCGTCCCTGCTGGCCGCTTCCTGCCAGGAGGGGCGCCTGGAATTCGTGCGCTACCTGGTGGAGCACGGGTGCAGCATTGAGGACGATGCAAACTATTACAGGATAAAACCCCTGCACGCGGCCGCGGGGAAGGGCGCCAGGGAGGTCGTCGCCTACCTGGTCAGGAAGGGGGCGCAGGTCAACGCGAAGGACCTTTCCGGCCTCACCGCACTGCACTACGCGGCGTGCGGCGGCTCGGAGGAGGTGTGCTCCCTCCTTATAAAGAAGGGCGCCGACGTAATAGCGAAGAACGACGAGGGGGCGACGCCGATTTTCCAGGCAGTGGTGTGCGGGGAGCTGAACACGGTGCGCGCGCTCCTCAAGGCCGACAAAAAGCGCGATGCGGACGCGCCGGACCGGTACGGCTGGACGCTCCTGCACCAGGCATGCAAGGAGAACGACGACAAGATCACAGCTTTCCTCCTGGATAAGGGCGCGAAGGTGAACGCGCGCACTGCCAGCGTGAAATACTACGGGAGCGACGACACCATCAGCCGCGGCGTCGCGCCGCTCCACTGCGCGGCCTCCCGGAGCGGCAACCTCACGGTGATCGAGATGCTGCTGAAAAACGGTGCGGAGGTCAACATGGCGGATGTGAACGATTGGACGCCGCTGCACTACGCCGTTGCGGCAAAGGACCCCGAGTCGGTGCGCCTGCTGCTGAAAAACGGCGCGGACCCGAGGAAAAAAACGGGCGTTGCGCACAGCGAGTCGGGCGAGCGCTACACGAGGCTTCCCGCGGGATTGACGCCGCGTGCACTGGCGGAATTCCTGGGGAGGGAGAACAGCGAGTACCAGGTGATGGTGGATCTGCTGAGCGCCAGGTAAATCCATAGGCCCCATGGACCTGTTGATTGCGGCGCAGGCTAGGACGAACGGCCTGTTACCGGTTACGAACAATGAAAAGGAATTTGAGCGAAAGGAAGGATTGAGGATGAAGAACTGGGTGAAGGGCTGAAAAAAGAATAAACCAGGTAAATACTTGCATAGCTGTTTTTCTCACTGTAACATCACTTCAAGAACCCCCCCGTCTGCAGAAACGCCAGCACGTTGTCAACGACGCGCTGTTGAAGCAGCAGGAGCGAGTGCTGACCCTTCACCTGGACGAAATCCTTCATTCCCTCAAGGCGCGTCTCCTCGACCGTGACGGTCCCGTCGTCGTCGCCGTCAATGAAGGGATTGAGGCCCGCGTCGTTTCCCAGCCCCCCGGCAATGACGCCGAACTCGCAGCGCGGCGCGGGAAGGCTGCTCACGAGCGCTTCGGGAAGCTGCGCGACCTCCATCCCGGCGCGGCCGAAGATCCAGCGGAAGAGCGAAAAGCGCGCGAGCCCGCGCGCGAGCGAGGAGCCGCGGTTTGGCGGCGCGATCATCACGAATCGCGCGGGCGTCACCGCCTTGTAGTGCGCAAGGTAGTAGCGCACGACGATCGCGCCCATGCTGTGGGTCACGAAATGCACTGTCGCGCCGGGCAGGAGCTTTCTAAGCTCCTCGTTCAGGAGGTCGGCGCTGTCCATGATGGATTCCCTAGTGGAGGGGTAGCCAAAGTTCACCACGCGGTAGCCGCACGCCTGGAGCGCGCGCTCGATCTTTTCCATGGAGCCGGGCCCGCGCAGTATCCCGTGCAGGAGCACGACCCACTCGTTGTCGCCGGCCTTCCGGCATTCGTATTTCGCTTCACCGTTCAGCATGATCCACAATCCGGTCCCCGCGGCGAGAACGCACGCCGCAGCGATGATGAGAAATATTTTTCCTCGCGTCTTCATTCATTGCCAGGGGCGCCGCCGCGCGGCCCATGCGATAAAAGGGGACGGGGGGCCGATCTTCCCCAGGGCCGTTCATCGGCGCGCATGCCCGTTGGATGCGACCCTCGTGTAACAGCGCCCGTATCCATCCTCACGTTTCAAGAAGGTTCTTCAGGGAATTCGCGTAGTATTCGACGACCGGCCGCCTGGCGGGAAGCAGGCGCACCGTACCGCGCTTCACCGCGACGAGCTTTCGCCGCTTCATGATCTCGAGGGCGACCTTGACGGTCTGCGCCGCGTCGTCTCCCGCAATGAGGTCTTCCTCGAAGGAAACGAGCTCCTTCGTGCGGTTTTCCTTTTCGTCTTCCAGCTTGTCCGCCAGGGCGCGGCTGGTTTCGAACGCCTTGCCCAGCACGATCCGCCCGTTCTTGCGGCGTACGATCCTCCGGAGCTTTTCGACCTCCCGCACGAGCGTGGATTTTTCAACCGGGCCCTCACCCATGGCAAGGAGCGCGCTTGCGGTGATGCACACGGGAGTGACGGGAATCGCGCGCGAGATCTCCATCAGGAGCGAGTCGGCGAACGCCTGTACTTTTTCCAGGCGCTTCTTCCTGTCGAGCTCGAAGATGCTGGACTTCTGCGCCTCCAGAAATTTGGACAGGAACAC
>CALMJO010000577.1 GCA_937864375.1 uncultured Spirochaetota bacterium | reverse complement strand
GCGCCAGGTCCTCGATCGAATAGATGTCGTGGTGGGGCGGCGGCGAGATGAGCATGACGCCGGGAGTGGAATGGCGCACCCTGCCTATGACCTCGTCCACCTTGTGTCCCGGGAGCTGGCCGCCCTCGCCGGGCTTGGCGCCCTGCGCCATCTTGATCTGGAGCTCGCGCGCATTGACGAGGTAGTTGCTCGTAACCCCGAACCGCGCCGAGGCGACCTGCTTGGTCATGCTCTTGGTCGAGTCGCCGTTGGGGAGCGGGATGTAGCGCGCCTCGTCCTCCCCGCCCTCGCCGGAATTGGAGCTCGCGCCCAGCCTGTTCATCGCGATGGCCATGGTTTCGTGGGCCTCGCTGCTGATGCTGCCAAAGCTCATGGCGCCCGTCACGAAGCGCGCGACGATCTTTTCTTCCGGCTCCACCTGGGACAGCGGCACCGGCTTCGCCTCCCTGAACGCGAAGAGCCCCCGGAGCGTGCAGAGGTTGGCGCTGAAGTTGTTCATCTCCGACGAGTACTGCTTGAAGATCTCGTAGCTTCCCTCGCGCACCGCCTTCTGCAGAAGCACCACGGCGCGCGGCGAGAGCATGTGTTTCTCCGAGTGGGCCCTGTTGTGAATCTGTCCCCCGGAATCGAGGGTGTTGCCCCGTATGGCGTTGGGCGCGTATGCATTCGCGTGGCGTGCGATCGCGTCGCCGGCGATTTTGGGCAGCCCGATTCCCTCGATGCGGCAGGGAGTCCCGGGGAAATATTTTCCCAGGAGCGACGAGTTAAGACCCACGGCCTCGAAGATCTGCGCCCCGCGATAGCTGCGTATGGTGGAAACTCCCATCTTGGACATGATCTTGAGCAGTCCCTTTTTCTGCGCGGTGATGTAATTGTCGATCGCCGCTTCCAGGGTGAGCGCCTCCGGGAAATGTCCCTTACGGTGCAGGTCGGTCACGATCTCCATCGCCATGTAGGGATTCACCGCGCTCGCCCCGTAGCCTATGAGCAGCGCGAACTGGTTCACATCGCGCACCTCTCCCGTCTCCACCACGAGTCCCGCGTACGTCCTCTTCCCGACCTTTACCAGGTGATGATGCACCGCGGACACCGCGAGCAGCGCCGGGATGGGAACCTTGTGAGGACACACGTCCCTGTCGCTCAGTATGAGGAATGTTGCTCCCTCATCCACGCAGTTAACCGCCTGCCTGCATATGGAATCTATCGCGGCCTCGAAATCGTACTCCCCGTCCCTCATCTCCACGAGTATGGGGATGGTGCACGAGGAGAGCCCGGCCCGGTCAATGCTCTTGAGACGCGCGATGTCATCATTGGAAAGCACCGGGTGCGGCAGCTTCACCTGGCGAACGTGTTCGGGGGTTTCGTCGAGGAGGTTCAATTCCCTGCCTATGAAGCTCATGAGCGACATGACCATGTTTTCGCGATAGGGGTCGATGGGCGGGTTTGTCACCTGGGCAAACAGCTGCTTGAAATAGCTCGAGATGAGCTGGGGCTTTTGCGAAAGCACCGGCAGCGCCTGGTCGTTGCCCATGGAGCCCACCGGCTCCTGTCCCGTTTCCGCCATGGGGCCGATGATCATGGTCCGCTCCTCGAGCGAATAGCCGAACACGCGCTCGTGGATGAAGAGCTCCTCGGGCTCAAGGTCAATGGGGGACGGCACCTGGTAGAGGCCCTTGAGATCTATCCTCATGGAGTCCACCCAGCGCCTGTAGGGCTTGTGGCGCGACACGCGCGCCTTGATCTCGTTGTTGTACATGACCCGCCCCATGGACGTATCCACGAGTATCATTTTCCCCGGTGCGAGCCGTCCGTACTGCAGCACGTCTTCCGGCGGGAAATCGAGCACGCCCACCTCGGATGCGACCACGACCTTACCGCTCTTGGTGACCACGTAGCGCGCAGGCCGCAGGCCGTTACGGTCGAGCGTTGCGCCGATGCGCGTCCCGTCGGTAAACGCCATCGCCGCGGGTCCGTCCCACGGCTCCATGATTGAGGCGTTGTATTCGTAGAAGGCCCGCTTGTCCTGGCTCATGTGGTACTTGGCGCCCCACGCCTCGGGAACCATCATCATCATGGAATGCTCGACGGACCTGCCCCCCATGCAAAGGAGTTCGAATGCGCTGTCGAAGATCGCGCTGTCGGAATCGGCGCCGCAGATGACGGGCTTGATCTTGCCGATCTCGCTTCCGAACAGGGGGGACGCGAGCGCGGCCTCTCTCGCACGCATCTTGTTGATGTTTCCCTTTAGTGTGTTTATCTCGCCGTTGTGGGCAAGATACCTGAAGGGGTGCGCAAGCGGCCAGCTCGGGAAGGTATTGGTGCTGTAGCGCTGGTGGACGAGCGCGAGTGCGCTCGTGAAATCCTCCGCCGAAAGATCGGGGTAGAAGTCGGACAGCTGGGGAGCCACGAACATGCCCTTGTATACGATGGTGCGCGACGAATACGAGGCGGGATAGAATTCATCAACGCTGAACCCGCGCGCGTAGGCCTCGTTCTCCATGCACCGCCGGAGGATGTAGAGCCGCCGCTCGAGCGATTCTCCCGCGTGCCCCGGTATGGTCGTGAACACCTGCATTACCTTGGGCATGGATTTTCGCGCGAGCTCGCCCAGGCAGTCCGGATTCACCGGCACCTCCCTGGTGCCCAGCAGCAAGGCCCCCTCCCGCCGAGCGACTCCCCTCATTATCTCGAGTGCCGCTTCACGCCGCGCCGCATCCATGGGGAGAAACATCATTCCCACACCAAAGAATCCAGGGCCGGGCAGATCAATTCCGGTTTCACCGGCGACCCGTCGCATGAACGCATGAGGCATTTGAACCAGTATTCCAGCCCCGTCGCCCGTGGACGCGTCGCCCCCGACGGCGCCGCGATGCTCGAGGTTCAGTATTATCTGCACGCCGTCGCGCACGATCTGGTGCGTCGACTCGCCGTTGATGTTCACCACGAAACCCACCCCGCACGCATCGTGCTCGAAGGATGGATCGTAAAGTCCGAATGGCTCTCTCATGTTTCCTGTTTCCCGTAAGTGATGCGCCGATTCCGCGCGTATCGTTACCATGCACCGTGTCCGTAACTAGACCGTACTAGCGCACACATTCCTTTTTGTCAAGCTCCTCAACCGGGCCCGGTCCCCCGCAAATGTTACATCCATGAAAATTTTAATCCCCGTTTTCCTGGTCACCCGCACATTATCAAAAATTCACCGATAGTCAGGACCACCCGCTTAGCGGGTGGCCTGCTCTAGCCCTATAAGGGCTTTTA
>CALMJO010000576.1 GCA_937864375.1 uncultured Spirochaetota bacterium | reverse complement strand
GCCCAGGACAATCGCCATGGACATGAGCGTGCCGAATAGATCACGGCCCAGCGTTCCGCGCATCGTGAGCCAGAGCGTGACGATAAAGCCAATGATGAGACCGGGGATCCAGATGACGGGTATGCGTACCATGGCGCCCTCCTCGAACGGGGAAAAGAAACACCCACGCGGACCGTCTGTCAATCATGAAAGGGCATGCTCCCCGGGCGCCCCCAGGCACCCGGGAAAAGAATCAGAACGAGAATTCCTTTGTAAGGGTCACGAAGAAGAGCGCGTAGCCGGCGCCGGCGACATTCGTGATCCCCGGTAAAAGATCATACTTGAACGAGGTTGCGTTCACTTCCATCCTGAGGCCCGCGGTCGCGGAAAGCCCGATCTTCTCGAACGCCGCGCCCAGCGCGAACTCCAGCCCGAACACGACCGACTGGTCCCTGGTAAAACTGACGCCGTTACCATTGGTCTTGAGATCAGTCATGGGTGCCTGCCCTACCCAGATTCCCGATTGCAGCACGAGCGAGAAAAAGCCCAGTGGAAATGTGCTGAAATCGCGAATTCCCGCGACAAAGCCCCTTCCGGCAAGATCATACTTGTTGACCAACGTCAAGCCGGGTGTGCCGTCCACCGTGGTTGAATCGACCTCCCGCACCGTGTGCCAGAACCTCCCTCCCACGAAGAAATGCGTATAGCCCATGTCTCCCCGTTCCGTGAAGGCCTTGATCCCGAACGTCGCATCCAGCGTCCAGTAATAGCCGCTCCCCTCGGTCTCGTAATCATGCGAAACGCCCGCAACCTCCTGTTTCCACTTCAGGGTGTTCAGGTTCGCGCGGGTGTAGTCGGCGCTGAAGGCGAACATGTGATAATTGAGCAGGAAGCCCAGGAGCCCGCCCGCTCCCTTGCCGGAACCGAAGTCCCCGCTGGTGGACGAATCGTTCACGAAACCGAACATGGTCTGCCCGGTGCCCAGCCCGCCGCGGAGGATGAGCCCGGTGTCCGTGCCGTTAACGCCTCCCCGGTCGTACGCGAAAAGGCCGGTTGCCGGCTGTGTCACGAGCAAAATTACCGCCGCGAGAATGAGACCTGCCTTTGCTCCTTTTTTCATAGCAGCCTCCCTGATGAGATTCTAGAAGGATATACCGTATATACCTAAAATCCGGGCAATTTTCAAGGGATGGCCGGGACGTGTCCTGGTCCCTGTAAAAGTATTCCGGATATAAAACCGGGAGGTCGAATTCGGGTGGGGGGCCGAATCGCGGGCATCCCGGGCGCGCGGCCGCGTCACGGGACACGCCTGCGGCGCGCCCGCGAATCGTTATGCGAAAGTAGTGCCGGGAGATCTTTTCTCAGGAGAGCGTCTTGTAAATTCCCCTTAACCAGTTCTCGAGGTCGCTCACGTACCATTTCGAAAACCGCCGGTCCGAGGGGCCGCCCGCGAGGGTCGTCTGGATCGACTGCGTGGCCATGTCCGCTATCATGCGGTACGAGGGGCTGAAGGTCGTGACGCGCCCCGCGCTCCGGAAGATTTGTCCCTGGGGAATGGTCGCGCGCGAGCCCGGGAGCGTGACCGGCCCGCGGTCGAACCCAAGGATGACGGGGAACTTCCCGCCAAAGAGCAGGTGCGCGAGCGTGATCTGCCGGGTCTGGCCCCACGGGAGGGCCTTCACCGCGAGCCCCTCGGCGATTCCTCGCCTGAACAGCTCCTCGCGGGAAGAGCCCGCGAACCACGCCGAGCGCGGGTTCAGGAGGATCGTGTCGAAGTTGCCGTAGTAGTCGTTGAAGATGCCGGTCTCCTTCATTAAATAGTCGACCGTCTCCCTGCCCATGCCGTTGTCCCCGAAGACCGCCCGGAGTATTGCGAGGTACACCGACTCGAAGAGCATCGCGCCGCGCGAGTCGGCCGTGTACACGCATTCCCAGTCGCGCAGGGTGCTGCCGTTCGCGTCGTCGGGCAGGAGCGGGCGTATCACCTTCATGAGCTCCTGTGCCTGCAGCGAGTAGAGGTCAAAGTGCATCTTCTTCATGTATTCAGCGTTGATGACGCGCTTCTTGCGCAGCAGCTGCGCGATGCGCGCGGAGCGATAGGGCGCCATGGGGAGGTTGATGGGCTTGTCCTTCCCCAGGTGGTTCAGGTCCTGGTTCGCGGTGACGATGTAGCCCTCGCGGGGGTTGTAACTCGCGGGGAGCCGGTTTGCCGGGACGAAGCCCCTGGGGTTGTATTTCTTTTCCCACGCGGGCAGCGGAACCATGCCGCTCACTCCCCTGGGCCGACGGTACATCCTGCCGCTCATCTGGTAGCCAATATTGCCCTGGGTGTCCGCGAGCACCCAGTTGAAGGTGAGCGCATCGAGCTGGCGGAAGCACTCCATTCCCTCGCGCACGTTTTTTGCGAAGGGCAGCGAGAGAAGACCGTTGCACTCGCCCGCGCCGCATCCGCGTGCCGCCGACCAGCAGAGATTGAGGTAGTGCCCTTCCCTTGTGGGGTCGCCCTCGAGGAGACCCAGATCGTTCTCGTAGACCTTTTCGACGATGGGCGCGCCCTTTTTCACCTTGATGATCTCTTCACGCACCTTGAAGGGCTTCCACTGCGAGCCGCGTCGATACTTGCCGTCCCTGCAGTGCTCCACGCGGAAATCAACCATGTCCATGAAGGAGTAGGTCACGCCCCATGAAATCGCGTTCGTCCTGCCGATCGCGATCCCCGGCGCACCCGGGAGGCTCGCGCCCAGGAGCACGTTGTCCTTGCAGCGTATCACGATCTCCTGCCAGATGCCGGGGAGCCTGTTAACCTCGAGGTGAGGATCATTGCAGAGAATGGGTTTTCCGGATTCCGTGAGCTTCCCCGATACCACCCAGTTGTTGGATGCCATCATCTTTGGAAGCTTCGCGAGCCATTTTACCGCGGCGGGGACCAGCGGCGGCTCGAGATTGACCCCCTTGAGGAGATCATAATCTATTTTCTCGGTGAGGTAGGGAAAGAGCTCCGCGAGCTTTTTCGCCGGAAGGTCGTTCTTCACCATCTGTACGATCAGGCGCTCCATGGCAACCTGCGCGTCGCCCAGCCCCAGGTACGCCATTATCTTCATCAATATCATGGTATCAGGGATTGTCCATGGCTCCGGCTTGTAGCCCAGGAGCTTGAGCTCCCACACGGTGCCGTTATCTGAAAGGCAGCGGTTGTAACCGTCGCAGTACGCCTCCATCTGCGCGCGGACGTGCGGCTCCAGCAGCGCGATCTGTTCTTCGGGGTCGGGGAGAAAGTTCATGCGCCGCATGAAGCGGTCTATCTCGATGAGCTCCGGGTCGCCCGCCAGGCATTCGGCGGCACGTCCCTGGAGGAGCACCCTGGTGAGGAGCGTCTGGATCTGCCGGTCATGGGCGTGCGTCCAGCCCTGGCCGTACGCGCAGCCCTCCATCGTGTCGGCGGATATCTCCGGGATGCCGCTCTGGTTGCGGATGATGCGCACTCTTCCCGCAGGACAGTCCAGGATCAGTTCTTTGTCGCTGAGCTTCATAATACGCCTCCCGTGAAAGCACTTTACACGCCCCGCCCGGGGACACACACTGCATGGAGTTCTTCGGCTGGATGCGGCGCGTTTGATGGTGTGCTGATATTATTACATCTCCCCGGCTCTGTCAAGATTAATAGGCTCGATCCGTCCATGTTCGCGTACACGGCAAGGGCGTTGGGGGAACCCGAGAAGGCGCCCGGCCCGGCCCGAAAGCCGGTTGACCCCCGCGCTCCTGCCCGGCCATGTCCTTCCATGCGCGCAATATTTATTTGCATTAATCGTCCCCCTCTACTAGGATTTTGAGCGTGGAGCAGATGTGATGCACGGCGACGATTCGAAGAACGGCGCCTCTTCCGCGTACCACCAGCATTTTGAACGCCTCTTCGAGCTTTCGCTCAACGGTACGCTCATCCTGGAAGAGGGGAGGATCGTCCGCGCCAGCGCGCGCGCGATCGAGCTCCTGGGCTACCCGGAGGCCCGGCTCAAGTCCCTTCCCTCGCTCATCGAAATCGTCGCACGTGAAGACAGGGACCGCGTAGCCGCGGCGCTCGCCTCCCCCGGGCACCCGGCCATTGGGACCGCGCGCATCGGATTTTCCGTGATCCGTGGAAACGGGAGCGCGGCGCGCATGGAAGCCGAATTCGCCTGCGCGGATACCGGCAGCCGTCGTGGCCAAATCTGCGCGTTACGGGAGGTCTCCGGCCCGGAAAACTCGCTCGAGGAACTGCGCGTCACCGAGGACATCTACCGCGCCATATTCGAAAACACCGGGAACGCCTCCATTATCGTGGAAGAGGACACCACCATCGCTCTCGCCAACACCGAGTGGGAGAGGCTTACGGGGTACAGCCGGGCCGAAATCGAGGGAAAGATGAGCTGGACGCAGTTCGTGGTCCCCGAGGACCTCGCGCGCATGAAAAACTATCACGACGAGCGCAGGCACGAGCATTCAAACGCGCCGCGCAAGTACGATTTTCACTTCATCGACCGTTATGGAAACATCCGCTACATTAGCAACACCGTCGCCATGATCCCCGGCACGCACCGCAGCATCGCCTCCCTCGTGGACATCACCGATCTCAAGCTGGCCGAATCGCAGCGGGAAGCGGCGGTGGAATCCCTGCGCCGCAGCGAGGAGCGCTTCCGCCGCATGGCCGACAACATCACCGACGGGCTCATAATCACGGAGGACGGGGAGATCGTGTACGTGAACAACCGCGCCAGCGAGATATTCGGCTACCCGCGCGAGGAGCTCATGGCCATGAACGCGCTCGTCCTCGCCGAGCTCGGCGAGCGCGAGAAGATGCGCACGATCCAGTCCCGCGCCGCCGGACCCGGCAAGCCCCAGGAGGAGCAGGAATACTGGGTGCGCAGGAAGGACGGCGGGCGCCGCTACATCCACAACCGCTACTCCGTCGTCGCCGTGGGAGGCGCCACGGTCCGCCACATCGTCACCACGGACATCACCGAGCGCAAGCGCATGGAGGACGCGCTCGAGCAGGAGCGGGAGCGGCTCGCCGTGA
>CALMJO010000575.1 GCA_937864375.1 uncultured Spirochaetota bacterium | reverse complement strand
ACGAGCTCTAGTACGGTCTCGTGGGCTCGGAGATGTGTATAAGAGACAGATGTTGTTTTTTATGCGATGATGTGTTTCCCGGAGGAGGAGGCCCTTCTCCTCCAGCTGGCGCGTTATCTCGGTTTCGTACTTCTTGCGCTCGTTGATGTCGGTGACCATCGCGAACGACCCGGTGTACGCGCCCGCGTGATCCATCACCGCCTTCGCCGACACGAGCGTCCAGGGCCTTCCGCCGTTCCTGTCCAGGCAGCAGCGCTCGTACACGGCGTCGCGTCCCTGCGCGCGTATGCTCATCTGGAAGCGATGGTCCTCAAGCTGGTCGGGCGGGAAAAAGGACTCAAACATCCGCCCCGTCATTTCGCCGGTAGAATAGCCCAGCATGGATGCCATCTGGCCGTTGACGAAGGTAATACGTCCGCCGCAGTCCAGAGAGACGATGCCCTCGATCGCCGTGTCCACCATGCGACGGTAGCGAGCCTCGCTCTCTTCCAGGCCCGCTTCCGCTGTTCTTCTCTCGGCGATTTCCGACTGGAGCGCCCTGTTCGTCCTGATCATCTTTCCAAGCATCGATGCGATGGCCGCCACGAAGAGCATGAGCATGGCGGAGACGAGGAAAAGCACCCACACGCGCCGGGATACCCTGTGCTTCACGTCGCTTTCGGAAAAGCCCACGGACATGACGAGGGGCAGGTCTCCCACCTTCTTGTACATGAACGTGCGTCGTATGTCGTCGATCATGCTCAGGTATTCGAAGCTTCCCGCATGGGCGGTCCTGACCGCCTCGAAGACCGGGGCGTCGATGGGAACGTCCCATATCTAGGATCGCGGCTCGGGAATCCGGGCCCGGAGTTTCCTGTCGAGCGTGCCGGCCAGCGTGGCCACGTTCTGGGGGCCTATCTTAAGCTCCTGAAAATAGTGCGTGAAGGATTCCGGTTTAACCGTACCCAGCACCACTCCGCCGAACGTACCGTCCGGATTGAATACCCTGCGTGAAATGCGGAAACGGTATTTACCGCTGATCCGTCCCTTTTCGACAGGGGAAATGAAGATACGATCCTCGACGTTCGTACTGTGAAAGACGAAATAGTCCCTGTCCGCGACCGTGCTGCGCCTGGAGGCGTCATCGAAGGGAATGATGAAAGAGCCGTCGCGGGCCGCGACGAAGACGTCCTCGATGACCGAGGTGTTGAAATTAACGCCCCGGATGAAGCGTTCTGTTTCGGCGGCGCTGGCGGAGCGCTGGTACATCATGCGCACTCCCAGGAGGAGCATGTCCACCTGGTTCACTATTTGCGCGGTGTGCTGCTCGAATGCGTCGACCGCAAGCTCCGCTTCCCGGTTGACCCTCGCATTTTCGTCCCTGTACAGCACTTCCCGGAAATAGAGGCACCCGCCCAGGATGAGGGCGATGAGGGCAATCGTGGACGCGCGGAGAATGAACGCCCTGTCGGCAAGGCGCTCCCTGAGGTAGGTGTTCATCGCGGTCATTCCGGGCGTTTTGCGCGGCGCCCCGGGTTGTGCTTGATGCGGCATAAGTCCTCTCCCGCCTGGATCCAGGTCCGGTCGTCCGGGACGCGCCCGTCAACGGCAGTGGGGCTCGGACTGTGTCGCCATCCGGCACATGGATTCGGGCGACCGATAGTCTGAATAACTTTATATACGCATTTCACGTAGAATAAAAGAAAATATTTAGGGCGGCTCTGGAAATGGTTTCCGGACGAAGGCGCCCGCATTGCCCGCGTTACGACCGCTTGTTGACCGGCCGACGCTGCCTGGATCATGGGAAATGCCGGTCGGCCCTCCGGCACTCCGGTACGCGTCAGGGCTTGATCTTCAAATGCTGAAGAACCTCGTTCATCACCGTCATGGCCTTGCTGTAGAATTTTTCCGCCTCTTCCTCGGAGACCCTGGCGCCGGGTGATTTTTCCATGGAGTCCTTGAAGAGCTTGGTGTCCTTGAGGATGGCCATGACGTCCAGGCCCGTCCAGCCCGCCGGTTCGTAGTACTTCTTTTCCAGTTCGAGTATCTTTTCGTGGTCGTCGCTGTCGTCGTCGCGGTCGATCAGTAAAATGCGGACCGAGTAAAACATGGAAAGGTACGAATAGATCACCGCCTCGTTATAGCGGCGCTGGGCCATCATGATTGATGCGAGCTGAAGCTTGTCCCTGCTCTGCGTGAGCCTGAATTGACGCCTTTGTTCGATTTCGGTGATCATGCCCGTTCGGGGTTAGAGCCTCCCCGCATCTTGATCCTACGGGTGCGGGAGGGCCGGCGCAAGCATTTTTTGATATGTCCCATAAAAATTGGTTTACTGTCCGGGATTATTCTGCTATCCATGCGGCGGGCCGGAAGGCGGTCCCTTGGGCATAATGGACAGGAAAATAGTAATCCTCGTGGGTGACGGCATGGCCGATTACCCCATCCAATCGCTGGGCGGCAGGACCCCGCTCGAGGTCGCGCACACGCCCACCATGGATTTCATGGCCGTGCGCGGAGTGCTCGGCATGGCGCGCACGGTTCCGCACGGGATGTCGCCGGGAAGCGACACGGCCAACCTCTCGATCTTCGGCTGCGATCCACGCGCGTATTATACCGGCCGCGCGCCGCTCGAGGCCCTGAACATGGGCATACCCATGACGGAGCGCGACGTCGCCTTCCGGTGCAACATGGTGAACATCGACGCACAGGGCGTGATGCGGGACTTCAGCGCCGGGCACGTGGATTCCGCGTTTTCAAAGCTCGTGCTCGAAGAGATCGGGAAGGAGAATGGGGGGGCCGACTTTCAGTTTTATCCCGGTGTCTCCTACCGCAACATCATGCTCTGGAAAAATTATCCCCATCCGCGCATCGCGGACACCACGCCGCCGCACGACATACAGGGCAGGGATGCGCACGCGCACCTTCCCGCGGGAGACGGCGCGCGCGAACTGAATGAAATAATGGAAAAGGCCCGCGGCGTGATCGCGCGCTCCCAGGCGATTCGCGACGCGCGCCTGAACCTCAAGGGCGACCCAACGGACATCTGGCTCTGGGGCGCGGGCCGTCGTCCCTCGATGCCCTCGATGATGGAGCGCTACGGGCTGGGCGGCTGCACCATTTCGGCGGTGGACCTCATCCACGGGATCGGGCGCGCGCTGGGGCTCAGCCCCATGCGCGTGGAGGGGGCAACCGGCTACCTCGACACCAATTACCAGGGGAAGGTGGACGCGCTCTTCGCGACGCTCGACGAGCACGATTTCGTGTTCCTCCACGTGGAGGCCCCGGACGAGTCGGGCCACGAGGGAAACCTCGAGCACAAGCTCCAGGCGATCGCCGACTTCGACGCGAAGATCGTCACCCCGGTCATGCAGGGACTGGCGCGCTACAGCGACTACTGCGTCCTCGTGATGCCCGACCATCCCACGCCTGTCTCGCTTCGCACACACACCGCGGACCCGGTTCCGTTCTGCGTCTTCGCGAAGAGGGGATTCGCACGCGGAGCGTACGCGTCGCCGTATGCGAAAGGGTATAACGAAAAGTGCGCTGCCGCCACAGGCATTTTCATAGAAGAAGGACACCGATTGCTCGAGGTCATGCTCCATGAGAGGATTTGACGAGGACAGGGGACGGGGAGTCCCGTTTTATTTGAAGATTGCCGGCGCAGCGCTTGCCGCGGTCGCGCTCGTCGGGCTCGTGGTCGCGCTGCTGCTGAAAAAGGGCGACATCGAGACCGCGATCGACAAGTACGACAACGGGGACTTCAGGGGCGCGCTCGTCCTCCTGAACAGGTTCCAGAAGACCGCCGACTACGACCAGGGCGAAAAAATTTATTACTACCGGGCGCGCGCCATCAACGGACTGGCCGAGCAGCTCGAGCGGCGGTACGACGACGAGCTCAAGGAATCGGGAACCGAAAACGAAAACGCGCGCGCGCGTGAAAAAGCCGTTAAATACATTGAAAAGAAGCTCTCCGACGTCAACACCGAGGTCGAGGGAGACCTCCAGCTCGTCACGGACAAGAAGTCCGGGAGAATAGTGCCGCGCGGCAGGTTCTACGACGAGTTTCTCGCCCGCTACAAGGGAAGCCGCTACATAGAGGACCTCGATTACGAAGAGCTCGCGAAGGTCGAGCGCACCGAGCGCGACAAGCTCCTGGCCGCGATCGCGAACTTCTACGCCAGGTACCCGAACACCTATTACCTCTCGCACGTCGTCAAGATGATATTCCGCACCCTCCAGGACGGGAACGCGA
>CALMJO010000574.1 GCA_937864375.1 uncultured Spirochaetota bacterium | reverse complement strand
CCCTCCCATCCCAGCACCATGTCGGGACGGTAGGTAATATACTGATCGAACATGTCCGCAAGCCGGCCCGCCAGCTGGAACAGGCCCAGGGGGCCCGTGGCCTCGCCCAGGTAGGCGCGCACGGTCGCGAAACCGGCTTTCCCGGCGCACGCGGGAAGGATCTCCATGAGCCGCCATGTGAGCGTTTCACGCGAGAAAGCCCCATCGTCGTCGGGCGTCACCAGGACGCCGTTGAAGAGCTCCTGCATCGCGGCATTGGGGAAGGGAAAACGCATGCGGGCGAAAATACCGTTCGCGCGCGCGATCTTCATTGAGAGCCATCGTTCCATGCCGCGGCTCTGGACGATGACGGTTTCGGGGCTAAAGGGATCCGGGAGCGGCGCGCGCAGAACGGCGGCAAGCGCGTCGGCAAGGACCTCGAGCCGGTTGCCCGTGTGGAGCGTTATTCCCGGCATAGCTCCTCGATGAAGCGCGCGACGCCCGCGAAATCGTCGCGTCTGAAGCGCGGCCTTGCGTCCTCCAGGGGCGCGTCACAGGCCAGCGCCACTATATTGCGTATCCCCGCGTCGTGCAGCGGCCCCTCGGTACTGCCGCCCACCACCTCGATCTTGGGGATCCCGCCCTCTTTATCCCCCTCGATGATCACGAGCCAGTAGCGCGCGCAGTAGCGCTCGGCGATCTGGACGGCGGTGAGACGTTCGCTGTTGGAGCCCATCACCGCGAGCTCGCGGTCATTCGTGATGATGCTCATGGCGGCTCCGGCCTCGCGGTAGCGAAAGGTATCCTTTCCCGGGACGTCCACCTGGAAATCATGCTTCATGTGTTTAATGATTGCAATTTCCACGCCCTGTTTGACCCAATGACGTATGAGGCCCTCTATGAGGGTGGTTTTACCCGAGCCCGACCTGCCCACGATTGAAAGTATATGTGGCATAATCCTGTGTATCCCGGGCCCCGGCCTCATGTCAAGGAATTCATGGACGAGCGCGCGGAACATGTAGCGGCATTCATCGTGGCCGGCGGCAAGAGCAGCCGGTTCGGCGAGGACAAGACCCTGTATCCCTTCGAGGGCACGCCGCTCATCGAGCGCGTCACCGGGGTCCTCTCGCGCGTGTTCACCGACATCACCATTGTCGCCAGCGACGCCGCGCGTTTCTCGTACCTGGGGATCCCCTCCATCCCGGACGAGGTGAAGGATCTGGGTCCGATGGGCGGCCTGTACACGGCGCTCATCCACGCGAAGCGGCCCTGGATCTTCGTCGCCGCCAGCGACATGCCGTTCCTGGACACGGGCCTCATCCGGTACATGACGACGCTCACGGGAGACTGCGACGTCGTCGTCCCGGTAATTGACGGGTACTACGAGGCGCTTCACGCGCTGTATTCAACCCGCTGCGCCGGGACCGTCGCACGCTTTGTCAGGGAAAACCGGAGGCAGGTCATCAGCTTTTTTCCCGAGGTTCGCGTGAGGAATGTGACCGAAGATGAAATCCGCGCCCATGCCGACCCCGCGCGCGTCTTCCACAACATCAACTCGAGGCTCGACGTCACCGCCCGGAACCCGTGAATCTTTATTGACTTCAGGATTGCACGGGCTATCCTTGAACATGGCGTGACCACACCACAACCGGAGAACGATAATGGCTGCAGAAGAGGTAAAGGTCGGCGAAAAAATCAAGGCCACGAGGGAGCTCAAGGGCCTCACCCTCAGGGACGTGTCGGACAGGACGGGCTTTTCCGAGGCCTTCCTTTCACAGCTGGAAAACCACCTTATCTCCCCACCCCTGGGGGCTATCATCAAGATCGCGCATTCCCTTGAGGTGGAGATCGGCACCCTCTTCAACCAGGTGGGAACCGCGCCCTTCACCATCGTCCGCACCCACGAACGCAAGCCCACGTCTCGCGTCGCATCCAAGGAGGGGGTGCGTTACGGCTATTCGTACGAGTCTCTCGCTCCCGACAAGATCAATCGCTCCATGGAGCCATTCCTGGTGACGCTGGAGCCCGCCTCCAAGAAGGGCGTCCCCTACAACCACGAGGGCGAGGAATTCATATTCGTCCTCGAGGGCAAGGTCGAGGTGCAGCTGGGCGAGTTCACCGACATACTGGAGCCGGGCGACAGCATCTACTACGACTCCACGACCCCGCACCGCGTCGCGTGCGCGGGCGACGCGCTTGCGCGTATTCTCGCGGTGATCTACGCCTCCTGAACAGGCGGTCACCGGGGCCGTCCATTTTAGTGCTGCTAAACCTCTTGTCACAGCGGGACTTCCATTTTCTTGTCAAAATCTTTCCACGTGCTACAATTTCAGCGTGCGCGGTAATCACGCGCCCGTTTCATGATTAAAAGCGTGTTAAATATGCGATTCGGCCTTAAAAACGCTTTACAAGAGTTCTGAACGGGTCTACATACGGGCTGTTTTCCACATGTCGCAACACTAGAAGAGATACTATGAAATCAGGGTGTCCTGGACACTGTCTTGATAACTGCAAGCCTCGCGAGGAGTGCGGGGTCTTCGGTATTTACGGAACCCCGGAGGCGTCCAACCTCACCTACCTCGGTCTTTACCGTCTGCAGCACCGCGGGCAGGAAAGCGCGGGCATCGCCTCCTCTGACGGTCTTCACATTTTCAGGTATGCCGGGATGGGCAAGGTCGTGGACGTGTTCACCGAAAAGCACCTGAACAGCCTTTCGGGCCACATGGCGGTGGGACACAACCGCTACTCGACAACCGGTTCGTCGTTTTTGCGGAACGCCCAGCCCATCCGCGCCGATTCCATCCTGGGCCCGATCGTCCTGTCCCACAACGGGAACCTCGTGAACGCGGGCGAGGTCCGGTTCGGTCTCGAGCGCGAGGGATCCATCTTCCAGACCTCGATCGATTCCGAGGTAATCGTCCACCTCATGGCGCGCTCCGGGATCAATGATTTTCTCGAGGCGCTCATACACTCGCTCAAGCGCATAAGGGGCGCCTATTCGCTGCTCGTGATGAACCAGAACTGCATCTACGCGGTGCGCGATCCCCACGGGTTCCGTCCGCTCGTCCTGGGAAAGCTCGACGACGCTTGGGTCGTTGCGTCGGAAACCTGCGCCTTCGACATCATCGACGCCGAATACGTGCGCGAGATACAGCCCGGAGAGCTTGTGGAATTATCCGCCAACGGCATCCGTTCCTTCTTCCCGTTCGAAAAACACGAGCAGTCCCTGTGCATCTTCGAGTACATCTATTTCTCGCGCCCTGACTCAATTATCTTCGGCAACTCCGTGCACGACATGCGCATCCAGCTGGGCAGGACGCTCGCGCGGCAGGCCCCGGTGGAGGCGGACATCGTAGTTCCCATCCCCGACTCGTCGACCTGCGCGGCGCTGGGCTATTCCCGCGAATCGGGGATCCCGTACGAAAACGGCATGATACGCAGCCATTACATAGGGCGCACGTTCATCGAGCCGTCGCAGAAGATCCGCGACTTTGGCGCGAAGATCAAGTACAACGTCGTGCGCTCGGCCCTGAAAGACAAACGGATCGTCGTCGTGGACGACTCCATCATGCGGGGCACCACCATGCGCAAGATCATCAAGATGTTCCGAGGCGCCGGCGCCCGCGAGATCCACGTG
This sequence comes from uncultured Spirochaetota bacterium, assembly GCA_937864375.1. Taxonomy (GTDB): domain Bacteria; phylum Spirochaetota; class UBA4802; order UBA4802; family UBA5368; genus FW300-bin19. The sequence goes on along the minus strand of CALMJO010000574.1, from coordinate 615 downwards.
CGCATCTCGTCGCCCCCCACGAAATTTCCCTGCTTCTACGGGATCGACATCCCCACGAGGAGCGAGCTCATCGCCTCGTCGCACACCATCGAGGAGATACGGAAGTACCTTCGCGTCGAGTCCATCGAGTACCTGACGCGCGAAAACATGCTTGCCGCCATCGACAGGCCCGAAATGCATTTCTGCACTGCGTGCTTCAGCGGCGGGTATCCGGTCGAATTCCGGCAGGGCGAGGACAACCAGAAGTACCTGTTCGAGGACATGGCGATCAGCGGGGAATACTACTAGGCTCTGTACAGGCGCGTTGAAACGCGCCTCCACTACAGGGAAAAAAAACTTGACACTCCCCCGCCTCGGGCCCTAAGTGTGTCTCGTACAGGTGACTAGCTCAATTGGTAGAGCAGCGGTCTCCAAAACCGCAGGCTGGGGGTTCGAGCCCCTCGTCACCTGCAGAAGTGGACGTTTTCGAACTTTCGGAAACGTCCATTTTGTTTATAGACGTGACTTCTTCCCGCATGAAAAAAGCGAACGGCTTTTTCCAGGAAATGATGACGGAGTCAGCATCGAACACTGCTGCATCCGCCATTTCCTTGAGTATTGCGGCTTTTCTTGGCC
>CALMJO010000573.1 GCA_937864375.1 uncultured Spirochaetota bacterium | reverse complement strand
ATCCTGGTCGCGGGCAGCTCGCGGTCGCGTATGAGGGCATAGACCTGCTTCTCGTGTACGCCCAGGTATTCGGCGACCTCCCTGGTGTTCATCATCGTGCCGGGCATGGGCCTTCTCCTGTACGGCCCATGCTCGCACGAACGCGTCACTTAGTCAACAGCAATCATCACGTTCGAGGCCTTCACGACCCCGTACACGGACGAGCCCTCCTTGAGGCCCAGGTTCGCGACGGAGGCGTTGGTGATGACCGAGATGAGCTCCTGCCCGCCGGCGAGCTCGATGGTTACCTCCGAGTTCACGGCCCCGGTGTTGATCTTTTTGACTTTCCCTTTAAGTACGTTGCGCGCGCTGATTTTCATTTATTCCTCCCTGGGTCGTGTTTTACGCATTCACTGATTCCATGTACTCAAGATGCCTCTTTCATGTACATGATTAATCAGTATACGCACCCGGAAGTGATTCGACAATTTAAAAACGGCACCTGGCCGCGAGGGAAGACTGCGGCGGGAAGCGGAAAGTTATCCAAAAAAGATTTCTTTAACACAAACTGACCAAATCTTACAAATCAATTCCCAAACATCCACATGCGCCTTGGATTCGCCGTAGTAAAAATATGAAAAAAAAATTCAGCACCGTATGCTCTGGAAGCTCATGACGGATGATTGCGACTACAAGTTCTTGCTCCCTTCTGGGGTGCGGGGGCCGGCTTCTGTCTGGTACCTGAAGTAAGTGCTGGTCACGACCGCTGTGGTTGCATTTACCCTGATGAAGCCAGGTCATCCCGAGCGGAGTCGAAGGGCGACCTGCTGTAAAAGCATGGTTGCGATTATCCATGGTTCGACTCCGCTCACCATGACGGTGGTTCGACGGAGTTTACCCCGAGCGCTGTCGAGGGGCTCACCATGACTGCATTTAGACCACCCCTTATCTCTTCCATCCCCCTCTCCCCCATTCTAACACGAAAACAGGCGTTGCTATGCGTAATGGCTCAGTATAACCACGATAGTACATATTTTCATTTGTTCCGGGTGACGGCCTGCCGTCATGTTGAACTAACACGAAAATAGGAGTTGTTATGTATCATCCTGCACTATTATATGCGACCGCGGTTTCGTCCGCATCATGTGGTCACCCTGAGCGGAGTCGAAGGGCGACCTTTCTGGAGGAAACGGTTTCCTCTTCAGCATGGTTCGACGGAGTTCATCCTGAGCGCAGCCGAAGGGCTCACCATGACCATAATAGTATTAATTTTCATGCTTTCTGGATGACGACCCGCCGTCATGCAAAACTTACACGCCCTTACTATAAGGCATGGTCACACGCGCTCGAACAGCCCCAGCACCCTGTCGAAGCGCTCCAGCGACTGGTCGATCACCTCGTCGGTATCGGCCATGCTGGTGTAGAGGCGGCTGCCCGCAAGGCTGATGAGGCCCTCGGCCATGAGCACCGCGCCGGTTTCCTCCATGATGTGCTTGCGCTTCGTGACCTCTTCGAATATCTTCGGGTTCGTGATCTCCATGAGCATGGCGGCCGCGGTCTCCAGGTGGCAGATGGACCCGTGGTTGAAGGCCACGAACGGCAGGTCGTACTTTTTGATTATTTCCTGCAACCCCTTCGTGAGCCGGTCGCCCGCGCGCCCCGCCTTCACGTGCGCCTCGTTGTCCACGATCGCCTGGATCGCGAAATAGCCCGCCGCGCAGCTCAGCGGGTTTGCCGACAGGGTTCCTCCCACCATGGCGCGCTTCCCGAGCCCCTGGAGGCCGGCGGCGAAGACGCTCATTACCTCGGCCCTACCGCCCACGCCGCCCGCTGCCGTGTAGCCGCCCGCGACGCACTTGCCGAACACGGTGAGGTCGGGCTTCACGTCAAAGTAGCCCTGCGCGCCGCCGGGCCCCACACGGAAGGCCGTGACCACCTCGTCGAAGATGAGAAGCGACTCGAACTCGTCGCAGAGCGCCCGTGCGTTCTTGTTGTAGTCGAAAAGCACGGGCCTGGTCCCGCTTTCGGGGCCCAACGGTTCCAGGATCACCGCGGCCGTCCCGCCGTTCTTTTCGTTCTGTTCTAAGAGCTTCCTGAGGGCGTCGATGTCGTTGGGGTAGACCTCCTGCATGAATTCGAAGGCCCCCTTGGGAATTCCGTGCGCCTCGAGCGTTCCCAGCCCGGGAATGCGCATGCCCAGGACCATCTGGTCGCTCCAGCCGTGGTAGGCGCCCCCCACCTTGATGACGAAATTCTTCCCGGTGAAGCAGCGCGCCGC
>CALMJO010000572.1 GCA_937864375.1 uncultured Spirochaetota bacterium | reverse complement strand
TTCGGGAACCGGCTCCAGGAAAAAATTCTCCCGCTCCTCCCGCGGCCTGGCTCGTCGGCCGGAAATCCCGTGGACGTGGCAAACCCGTTCGTGGCCCCGGACGCGATCAGGGGAATACTCACGCATTCGGGCTCCGATCCCAGGGTGGACGTGCTCATCCTCGTCCAGCTCCTCTACCACTACAAGTCCATCCTCGCCATGATGGGGACAAGCTCGCTCATGGACATCGTGCCCGTGGAGGAATTCGCGCGCGCGGCCGCGGCGGCGGCCGCCGACTCGGGTAAGCCCGTCGTCGCCGTGCTCCCCAACTACAAGCGCGAGCGGGAATCCATGGACATCGAAGAGGTCATGCGCGCGGCGCGCGCGTGCTACCTTGCGCACGGCATACCGGTCTTCGACGATCTCATCTCGGCCATGAAGACCATCGGTCACGTCGGCGCATATCATTCAAGGAGGGCGCAGGGATAGCGCGAAAGCGGCACGGTCCCGCTCCTGGAGCGGGACCGGTCCTTGAGGCAATGGGCGAATTGCTGAATGAACAATGCTCCTACTGGAGCGTTCTCGATACGCCGAACTCGGCCCAGAAGTGATTCCTGAGCTTTCCCGTGTTGCCGTCCCCGTCAATGTCCGCCGGGAGCTGGAAGTCCTTCGACAGGGATCGCGCGTAGTTTACGCTCGCGGTGAACACCGTTCCTTTGTAGTCCTTGGTGGTACTGAGCGTAAGGCCCGCGTCGCTCCAGCCCTTTCTGTCCAGGTAGGCGTTGTTGTAGTAAGAAACCCAGGGATTGGCCGTCAGCTTGAAGCCGTCGTCCGTAGAAATGAGATCATGGGTGAGGCTGAAGCTTACGTAGTAATCCTCGTCAACCGGGGTTTTCGCGGCGCTTTCCTTCACATAATAATCGTAGTAACAATCGATCCTGGGATTGAGCGGCACTTTCAGACCCAGGGAAAAAAGGCCCTCGATGAAGCTCGGATCCTTCGCTGCCGCATCATAGGCGTCGTAATAATAATATTTGACGTAGGTTGCGCCCAGCCCCAGGACCAGCATTCCCGCAAATTCGCCGGTATACGCAAGCGCCGCGTCGAATTCGTGAAGGGTCTTGGCGTATTTGCGATCGCCGGAATCGGATGCGGCGAAATAGTCGACGTTCGCGCCCCCGGCGACAAAGGCCGAAAACCCGGTTTCCCCGAGGTTCACACCGGCCTGCGGCCAGATGAGGCCGGCGCCCTTTCCGTTCAATTCGACGCCGCGCCACCAGTAGGCGCTGTAATAGGTGATCGACACGGGGAAGGTGAGGAATGGTTTATCCGCGGGCGCGGCTTTTTCCTCGGCAATGGCCGGCATCGCCGCGAGGATCATGCCGATGGAAAGTAGTAGAACAGATGCTTTTTTCTTCATGACGTTCACTCCTTGTAATTGTTTTTCAGGGTCTCAAGATAGCGCGCGTCATTGAGCGAAACAACCGAATAACGACTCGGAATGTTAACCGCGGGTTAAATACGGGCGACGACGGGAAGGAAATATATTTCCGCTTATTTTATTCGACACCACGGGTGAAGTGAACGCCGGTTATTCTCTGCCCCCGCGGGCCGCGCACGAGACTCAGCCGGGTCACATGCGAGGATTGTTACACCCAGGTAAACTAAGCCCGGGCTTAATGCACGTGCGCGGGACCGGACTCGTCGCCCTTCCTGCCAAAGTGGGTCTTGATCCAGCCGGCGCGCTTCAGCTTGTGGCGGAAGTTGGTCGTATCGTCGGCGACGATCTTGCGGAGGTAGTCCATGTGGCGCTCGATCGCCTCGATGTACAGGTTCGCGTTCACCGCGAAGCGCGCCTTGAAGTGGTACTGCGCGTACACGCTCGCGCCGCGAAAGCCTTCGGCCATGCGGTTCTTCGTGGTCTCGTAGAAATCGAGCGTCCTGCGGATGAGGTCGAACTCGGTATTGAATCCGGGCACGTTCGCCTCCTTGAATTCGTAGTACAGGAAGAGAAGCTTTTCCAGGTAGGTGCGGTCCGACATCTGGCCGAGCAGGTCGGCGGTTCCCAGCATGCAGCCCGCCTCGCGCTCCTGGGCGTTGTCGAAGCTGATGGATTCCACCCTGACGCTCAGGCCCGTGCACTGGATGATCCTGGAGACGAGCGCCGCGTCATTATCGCTCGCACCGAACGATGCGCGGTGCGCGGCAAGAAACTGGACGCTGCGCTCGACGTGCGTGTTCGTGTACTTGGCCCCTGTGCCCTCGGTATCCCATGCCTCCTGGATGTAGCCGCAATCATGGAGAAGTCCCGCCAGCAGGAGGCACTCTGCAAGCTCCACGCTGAAGGGGGCGTGATGAAGGTTGTACCCGTCCATAAGGCGCGCGCATGCCAGCGTGGCGTCGAGGGTATGGGACAGATTGTGGTACTCGGTATTGCACGCGCGGTACCCGGGGAATTTTCCCTGGAAGAGCTTCCTGACCACGGCATACGACGCCCTTATTTTCCGGAAGCGCGCCTTTGGATAGTGGTAGCAGAATATCCTTCCTATCTCGTCAATGACCGCCCTGGGGTCGCTGGAGTCGAGGATGCTCGCAAGCTGTACCGGCGATGTTTGTGCCATGAGTGTCTCCTTCCCTGGAATGGCTGAGCCCCGGGCTGCGCGTTTATTTAATGACCAGGAAATTTGAGCTCGATGGTCGCGCGTCCGTGATGTACCTGTTCAGGTAGATACGATTCCGGCCGTCTCTTAAACCGCCATTAATACTACGAAGGACGCGTAAATAGTGCAATAAAATTTGGGGGTTTTTAATGCTCTTCCAGGAAATTTTTATCCTGACGCATGAGTCTATTTTTACTGAACGTCATTCATTTAACATGGTTCACTTACAGAAGGGAAGCAGGAAGCCAAAATTCAGGTTGCGCCCGCCGTCCCCGCCGCGGTGCGAGAAAAAGCGCTCCATTTCGAGCAGGGTGCAGATTCCCGACATGAATATTGAGTCACGGGGCACGCCCTCCTCGACGAGGGAACGCTCAATGTTCGCCCACAGGTTCAATTTAAGCTTCCCGTCCTCATGAACGATGTCCTCCGGAAAAAAATCCGCGACATCCTCGCCCACAGAATATGATTGCGGCCCGATCCCCGGAAGCACGTACGCGCGCATGTCGGCCGGCCGGCACGCGTATGCGCTCGCCATTAACCGGGCCGTGGCGCGGGCGATCCCAAGCCGGGTCCCCTTCCATCCCGAATGGGCGGCTCCCAGGACCCTGCGCGCGGGATCGTGGATGAATACGGGGATGCAGTCGGCGGTGCGGATGACCAGGCACAGGCCGGGGACCGCGGTGACGAGCGCATCGGCCTCGGCGATCCAGGGAAGGTCGCCGCCCGGAGGTTCCCTCACGTCGATTATCGCGTCGCCGTGCACCTGCTGGAGCATGACGATTCGCTCACCGGGGACGCCGGTGAGCATGCTCAGAATCTCTTTTTCGCGGGCCCGAATCTCACGTGAATCAAGAGCGTAGTCCAAGCCGTTGATCTCCCGGCCCGCGGTGCCGACAAGCGCGCCGTCGGTGCCGGAGAGGAGATATGCGCCGTGGATATGCCGTTCAAACCGCGTCATAGGGGAATGTCGAATCTCCGGCGGGACGCGAACCCGGAGATTTTCCGGTAGCCGATTTTGCGGAGGATTTCAACCGCGCGCGGGAATTCGTGCGCGATCTCGCCGGGCGCGTGCGAGTCGGAGCCCAGTGTCACCGCGACGTTTTCCCTGAAAAGAATCCCGATAATTTTTTCCGAAGGGTAGATTTCGCCCACCGGCTTGCGGAGTCCCGCGGTGTTGAGCTCGACCGCGATGCCGCGCGCCGCGCAACCGCGCGCCAGTCGGCCTATGCAGGAGCCAAAGTCGCCGCGCGGGTGATGGCCGAATTTTTTCACCACGTCGAAATGCCCGATTATGTTGAACGCGCCCGATTCAATGAGCCGGGCGAGTATGCCGTAGTATTCGGCGTAGATGTCGTCGATGTCCCGCTCAGCGAAGCGCTCCACGTGCGCATCGTGGTCAAAGGGCCAGTCTCCCAGGAAGTGGCAGGAGCCAATGAGGTAGTCGATCCGCGGGTCGGAAAGATATTTCACGTCGAAGGTGTCGAAGAAGGGGAAGTCCACCTCCAGCCCGGTCCTGACCTTGATGCGGCCGCCAAACGACGCGCGCGCTTCATCGACCAAGGCGATATAGCGCTCGACCTCGTCGACGCGCATGGTGATACCCTCGCGCATGCCGTCGGGAAGGGGAGCATGGTCGGCAAAGCCTATCTCCGTAAGGCCCCTCGCGATCGCCGCCTCAACGTATTCCTCGACGGTCCCCACGGCGTGTCCACACAGGGAGGTATGGGTGTGATAGTCGACCATGGGGCCTAGTAGCCGTGACGCGAATAATAGTAGGATATCTCGCGGATGAGGCGGGTGGTCTCGCCCTGGTTGTGCGGGTTCGTGCGCACGAAAAACTTGTCGATGCTCGCGTCGCTTGAAGGGGAGATCATCGAGAGAACGTACCAGAGCGGGGGCATGCCGTGCTCCGGTTTTTCCGCGCCCTTGCGGCCGTCGGGCCCGGACAGCGCGCCCGCGGCCGTCCCGGGAACGAGCTCGGCGTACTGCATGAACCGAGCGCTCGTGAGAGGGTACACGTGCGGATGGTGGAGGTAGAACACGAGTATGCGGCGCCGGCGCAGGTAGAGCGCCATGAGCTCTATGTCGGCGAACTCCACGTGGCGGGGACGGAGCACTATCTTTTCAACGTTTTCGATGTCGCTCTTGCTGGGATAGAGCGAGAGCATGGAGCGCACGTAATCGGGCCCCTTCATGGCCGATCGTCCGCCCTGGTATGAGATCCTGGGATATATGATCTCCACGACGGAATGCCCGTGCTTGAAACGGTCCTTGAGGTACGGGGAATCGAAGCGGTTGCGCAGGATGTTGTCGATGTCGTGCGAAATGTCCTCTTCGAGTTCGCCGATGCTTCCGCTCGTGTCCTCGTCGAAGGGGTTTTTCTGGTCCCTGTAATAGTCGCGAATGTCGAACATGAGCTAAATCTATCGACTGACCCTTCGGGCGACAAGTTTTTTTCAGGCCGGGGGGATAAATAATCCCGGCAGCGATCGGAGACCCGGAAAAAATGCTTGAGTTAATAATGGCAAGGAGGGCTGGATAATGAGCGCGGCATGCGCTATACTTGCCTGAAGGGTTTTCCATGTTCGAATTCGCATTCATCCTCACGCTCGCCGGGTTCATGGTCACCTCGGCGCTCGCGGTCTACTCGCTGCACACGGACGATACCGCTTACCATACGCGCACGCGCGCGGGGTTTTTCGCGTCCTCGGTCCTCTTCCTGCTGCTGGGCGCGGTGCGCTTCTACGGCGAGTCATCGATGGGGCTCCTGCGCGGCGCGTTTACCATCTGGGGCTTTTTCTACATCTTCACCGCGCTCCTTACGGGAACGCTGGCGTACCTGTATTTTTCGCGATGGAAGGCGCAGTGGAAGTCGTTCGCGGCCTTTTCGGTCCCCTTCATAACCATCATCCTGTGCGCGTCCATTCCCTTCACCGGCTCCAGCCGCAAGATCCTGCTTGATCTTTCGCACGGCCTGCTCCCGGCGCACATCCTGGTGTCGGTGCTCGGCGAGCTTCTCTTTTTCATGAGCTTCGCGGCGTCGGTGCTGTACCTGGTCATGGAGGCGCAGCTGCGCAAGAAGCGCTCCATGAAATTCATCTACCGCTTTCCCACGCTCGAGTCGATCGAGGAATTCAGCCGGTGGGCGATCGCGCGCGCCTTCGCGCTGTTGTCGGCCGGGATAGCGAGCGGCATGCTCATGTCCTGGACGGTCTTTGGCGCGCCGTTCCAGGCGACGCCCAAGGAGGTGCTGCTCTACCTCTCTTGGCTCTCCATGCTCGCGCTTTTCGCGCTCAGCCGCGGGAAGGGAATGGGCCCCCACCGGCGCAGCCAGCTGGCGGTTCTCGCCTTCGCGCTGCTCCTGTGTTCCGTGCTCGTGCTGAACATCTTCGTGCAGCGGGGGTTTCACAGCTTCCGATGAGCGCACGCCACGAAAAACCGGATCTCGCCATGATAGGGATCAGCCATAAGACGGCGCCGGTGGAGCTGCGCGAGAAATTCGCGCTCGACGACGGCGAGCTCCCTGCGTTCCTCGAGCGGGCGTGTTCCGGCGGGGCCGATGAAATCGTCTACCTCTCGACCTGCAACCGCATGGAGATCTACGTCGCCTCCGCGGACGTGAATGCGGCGATCGAGGGCCTGTACGCCCAGATGGAATCCATCTCCTCGCTCCCGCGCAGGGCGATCGAGGCGCACACCTACCGCAAGTATTCCAGGGACGCGGTGGCGCACCTGTTCACGGTCGCCTCTTCGCTCGATTCGATGGTGGTGGGCGAGAACGAGATCTTTTTCCAGGTCAAGAACTGCTATAGCCGGTCCGTGCACGCGAAGAAGACGGGGCCCATGCTGAACCGGCTCTTCCACCATGCATTCAAGACGGCGAAGCGCGTTAAGACGGAGACGGAGATATCGAAAAATCCGCTGTCGATCGCCTACATCGCGACCGAGCTCGCGGGAAAGATATTCGAGGACCTTTCGCGGCACCGCGCGCTCCTTGTGGGGG
>CALMJO010000571.1 GCA_937864375.1 uncultured Spirochaetota bacterium | reverse complement strand
GATGAGCTGCCCGGTCCCGGTCCGGCCGTGCCTCACCGACACGGTACCCTCGGCCACCGCAACGGTGTCAATTGCTCCGGCGGTGACGCTGAAAGCGGTACCGCGCACAGCGGCCGCTATCGTGGGGGCCTTGACGGTAAAAGAGCGGTCCTTTGCGAGGCCCTGGATCCTGGCCAGCACCGTCCCTGAACCGATTGACAGCGCAAGGTCCGGGTCGGTCAGCAGGGTGTCGACCGCAAGTTCGCTTTTAGGCTGAAGGCGCACCAGGACGGACCCTCCAATCTGCACTATCACGGCGGCATCGTCGCCGGTCCTGATGCGATCCCCGCGCTCCAGGAGGTCCCGGGCTTTCAGGGACGCCGTCGTTCCGTCCGCGCCGCTCCTGGTCACCTCGCCCGCGGCGAAGACGACCACGCCTCTATCCGGGTGCGAAGGGGTGATGAGCGGCAGCGAAACCGTTAACAGCCCGGCGAAGAGGACGCAGAACACCATGGCCGCCAGGGCCGAGGCGGCGATTCTCCCCTGGCGGAAGCTCGCGGCGATCCCCGCTCCCCGGGCCGCACGGTAGAAGGGCAGGGCCGCACGTACGCCCATGGAAAGCTGCCCGTTTTGTCGCAGGATGCGACGGAGCGTCGTCCTCTTGTCACGAACCATCCGGGCGCGCACCTGGGCCGGCACCGGCCGGCGGAGGCGATACTTTTCAAGGAGTTGGAGGAATGCCCCGGCGCCGTTCATAGCAGGTCCTCCAGGTTGGTGATTCCCCGCGCGCGGAAATGTTCCGTGAGGCGCCGCACGGCCAGCCCAAAGCGGTACTTGGCCTGACGCTCGGACATGCCGAGCTCCGCTCCCGCCTCGCGGTAGGTGAAGTCGTAGCTCGCCACGAGCTCGAAGAGGGCGCGGTCGTCCTCGTCGATGAAGTTGTCCCCGCTTTCCAGGGCTTCCTTTATAATGAGCCTGGTGTCACGGAAGCCGTTCACGAAGACCACGCCCAGGTCGTCCATTTCCCCCTCGGTCAGGTCCGGTTTCTTTTTCTTCATCATGTCGAACACCACGTTCCTAAGGGTGCCGTAGAGCCAGGTGCGCGGCTCGCGGACCTCCAGCGCCTTGCCGTGGAACCGGATGAAGACCTCCTGGGCGGCGTCCATGGCGTCGTCGGCGTCGCCCAGCTTGGAGTAGGCGGTGCTGTATATGAGCCCATAGTAACGCTCGTAGACGTCAATAAAGAGGTCTCTCCCTTCAGCGATTCCGGGCATGGCCTTCTCCGTATAAGTGGATCGTAGGGGGTATCATGGACAATTTTTTGTGCCTGAATGCTGGTTTTTACGACACACGGACTGCAACAGCCACTTTCACAGACTTAAAGGAATGAATAAGAAATGCAATCATAAAAAATATTGTCCCTTTCAAGGTCCGCGTTCAACTTATTGAGGTCGGGTCGGTTGCGTACTGCGGATTTTGACCTGTTATTTCAGAATACGGAAGAGGTGGGGGAATGAGAAAGATCATAATCATACTGCTGGGAATATTCGCCCTTGCGGCGTCGTGCGGCAGCGAGGGGGGACACGCTCCGGTGGTTGTTCTTGCGGTGGGAGATGTACAGGTGAAGAGCCAGGGAGAGGCATTCGCTCCGGCTCAAGTCGCACAGGTAATCCTGAAGGGGGACGTAATCAAGACGGGGCCCGAGTCCCATATCGCCATTCAGATCGGCTCGCGCGGGATTGTGCAGCTGCTGCCCGGCAGTACCCTGGAGGCGGTTTCGCTATTCGAATCCGGTGACGGCGAACTTAGCCTGCTCAACGGGACGGTGCTTTCGAGGATCGACAGGCTGGGCAAGTCCGAGGCGTTCCGGGTGAAGACACCTACGGCCATAGCCGCGGTTCGTGGAACGGTCTTCAGCGTTTCCTACGGTTCCGGAGCGGGAACCGTGGGCGTGTCCCGTGGCAGGGTGGATGTGACCGAAACCGCTTCAGGCAAGGCCAGGGAGGTCACGCAGGGGAAGGCTGTCGACGTTAAAGCGGGGATTGAGGTGCGAAGCCTCACGAAAACTGAGTTGCTCGTACTGAGCAAGGCCCTGGCGGTGAATTATATCGAGGGGATGGGAACGATGGCGCCGGGCGTACTGGAGGAGAAGGGCAAATCGTTTCTGCCGGCCCTCAGGAGGATCGACGAGGAAATCAAGGATCCCCCTCCCGCGACCCTGGAAGAGATTCAGGCAAAATACGGACGGATCGACGTGGTTACGCTTTATTCGGGGAAGGTCTACCGCGGGGCCATCACTAGTCGCGGCGCCATGATCAAGATACGCACGACCGATGGAGTCGTAGAGGTTCCGAACGAAAAGGTGAAGAGCACGGTAACGCAGTGAGGGATTTAGTACGCAAGGGGGGCTGCATACGCATGCCCCCACGTGTAACGGGTGAGGGAACGGTTATGTCCGCGAGAAATTCGGGATTAAACAAGCTCCTTCAGCTCATCAATCGTGATGCCGACTTTTTTAATGATACTGTGTAAAGTGCCTTTCTTGATTTCTTTATGCTGAGGAATGATAACGGAAATATTTTTTTCCAAGTTGTACAGGAAAATATGACTGCCCCGCTGGTGGTCGACGACGAAGCCGATCCTTCTTAAGGCTTTCACTATTTGGTTACCGGAAAATGTCTTACTCAAATACAGACCTCGACTTCCTTAAGGATAGCTTTTGGAACTGATTTGATCTGGTTAATTTTTTCCAATCCCTCGAGATAGCAGAGGATGGCCTCCTTGGCATTCATGAGAGCTTCTTCTTCGGTATTGCCCTGGGTGTAACAACCATCGAGAGCCGGCACCGATACGTTGTAGCCGCCTTCTTCCGCCGGCTCGAGAATTATATTAAACTTCATGCTGTACCTCTTAACATGGGTTGATTTACTATCATTTATACGATAAGATATTAAAAAATAAGGAAAAAAAACAAGGTGAAATAACATTACTTGAAACTTATCCATTCCCGAAACGCCCTGAGGAACGACTTCGCTTTCTCCAAAGGCAAGTAGCTTTTTTCCTGCTCCGCGTCTCCCGTTGTCGGGTCACCGACCGGGATCTCCCTCTCAGTGCGGGCGGCCGGGCATGATCCGCACTCCTCGGTAAATGGAAGCTCCCGTCCCAGGTACTCCACCGGGTAGCGATGGTCGTACGCGGTTCCCCGGAGCGTCGCGTGGTACTGGCTCTGCGGATAAAAGTAAAAAATCTTCGAGTAGTAGTACCGCGCCGCCGCAGGTTCGCCGATCAGTGTAAATCCTTGCGCGATCCGCCAGAGAAGCGTGTCGGCGTCGGGAGCGGTAACGGTCATCGAGAGCGCCGCCAGCAGCATTTTAAGCCCCTCGTGCGCGGTGTAATAATACGAAACCAGGCGCGTTCCCTCCTGGACGAGCGCATCGTGCTCCCCGGTCGTCACCGGTACGTGGAAGGGCAGGGAATAGATCATGCTGCTCTGACCCCTCGTATTGGAAAACGAGAAGCGGATCCGGTGCGCGCCGGGGTAGAGCCTGCGCCCGTAATTTACCGAGTATTTGCCGCTGCGAAGCCGCGAGGCTGCGATCGGGATATTGTCCAGTGTTACGCGAAGCGTGGAGTCATCGATATCGACGCCGGGGTATCCGGATTCGAGAAGGAGCGTGATTGCCGGAGTGCGGCTCTGGAGCTCGTTTTGCAAAAAGCCCGTATTCGCGACCCTGCAGTCGATCTGCGCCCGGGCCCGGGGAATTCCCCGCCGGAAGTATTCGGCGACGGCCTTGTAGTACGCCTCGGCTTCGTGGGTGCGGTACTGCGGGTCGCGCAGGTGGCGCGCGTGACGCTCGTCGGAAAAATAGCCTCCTTCGCCGATAACGCCCGGGCAGAGGTTATGCGTCTCGCGAAGCATCATGCTTCCTGTTTCCGGGAACACCGAAAAGTCCGAGAGCACGCTCCCGCGCTCGTCCATGATGCGGTGGAATTCGCCCAGGAGAAGGCTGGCGAAGTCGAACGAGGCCGGGCTCACCTCGCGGCTTCCCCATATGAGCACGCAGGGATAATTGACGCCGTCCATGCGCCGCATGGTGCCGTTGTGGTGCACGCTCACGAGCAGGTCCGGTGCGAACTCCTGTGCCGCGGCGACGCGCTGGGGAAGCGGGATGTCGACGTCCTTCACGCGGGAGAGCTTTACAGTGGCGCCGGCCGCCTCGAGGAGCTTCCCCAGCTGGAGGCAGACGTCCAGGTTCACCTCTTCCTCGGTGAGCCCCCCGGGGCCGGCCCTGAAGCCGTCGCGGGACGCGGTGCCGCCGTGCCCCGGATCGACGAATATCTTTTTGCCCTTGAGCCAGGTGTGTGAGCTCACGTTGACGGTCCCAGAATATTTTTTTTCGCATGCAAGCAGGCCCAGGAGGCATATGCACGCGACGATGAGCTTAAGCGACCTTGATGGGTCCATCCGCCCTCCCTTCGACGAATTGTCTTAGACGCGGGTCCGCTGCCGCCATGAGCTCCGAGGGGGCGCCGTCGAATACGATCACTCCCTCCAGGAGCATTGCGACGCGGTCGGCGATACGCATCACGGATTTCATGTCGTGCGTGACGACGATCGAGGTGATGCCGAGCTCGTTACGCATTTTAATGATGAGCCGGTCGACCGAGCCCGCGGTGATGGGGTCCACGCCGGTGGTGGGCTCGTCGTAGAGCATGACCTGGGGTTTCACGGCGATGGAGCGCGCGAGCCCCACACGCTTCTGCATACCGCCCGAAAGTTCCGACGGCATCTTATCCTCGATGCCGCGCAGTCCCACCATGGCCAGGAGCCCGGGGATGCGCGCCGCGATCTCGTCCTCGGGCACGTGCCGGCGGCGCATGCCGAACGCGATGTTGTCGTAGACCGAAAGCGAATCGAAGAGCGCCGCGCCCTGGAACAGGATGCCAAAGCGGGACTGGAGATCGATGCGCGCAAGCTCGCCGGCGTCCACGAGGGAGATTCCGTCGATGACAATGTCGCCGCTGTCGGGCCTGAGGATCCCCATGAGATGCTTGAGGATCACCGATTTTCCGGAACCGCTCTTACCGATGATGCAGAGTATCTCGCCCTCGCGCACGGAGAGATTGGCGCCATTGAGCACGGTCTTCCCGAAGAAGCTTTTATGGAGATCGGTGACGCGAATTTTTTCGTTCATGGTCCCGTGGCGCCGGCCGCACGGCGCGGTTCGATTCTAGCACGGGGAGAAGGGATGAAATCAAGAAGAAAACGGGAGCGCTAGGGGACCGACTGGAAAAAGTCAAAGACCGCGGGAAGCTCCGAATTCCAGTACGCGAAATCGTGCGCCGCGGTTTCCTCGAGGTGAAGCAGTATGCGCAGATTCGGGTGGGTAGTGCGCACCGCGTCGTAGAAAACCTGCGTCTGTGACCAGGGACACACGGTGTCTTTCTTTCCGTGACCGAGGTAGAGGGGCATGCGCCACACGGCTATGTCGGTCATGGGATTGTCCACCCTTGTCCAGCGCTCGCGGAACTGCTTATAGGGACCGTACTGTTCCGTGTAGAGCGGCTCGTCGGGAAGCAGGGTCTGATCGCAATCCCCGGAAAGGGACGCGCCCGCGGTGAAAAGCCCCGGGTTCTGCAGGCTCACCAGGAGCACGCCCCTGCCGCCGGTCGAGTAGCCCACCAGGTAGTTCTTCCCTCCGTTTGTGAGCAACCCGTTTTTCTGGAGGGCGGGGATGAGCATGTCTCTCACCCAGGCGCCCCCGGGGGTAGCGGCCCACTTGAGAATTGTTTCCGGGAAATAGGCGGTTTCATAGTTAGTTTTTCCCATTTCCGGAAAGACGAGCCGGAAACGGCGCTCACGGGCGAGGTTCATGATCCTGGTCTCCTTCTGCCATCGCGTTCGGGAGTGGTTCCAGCCCGGGAGCACGAGCACGTCGCCCCTGAGCGCTCCGGCGCATGAGGGAGTGAAAATGTCGACGGGAATCGCGGCGGCTGCGCCTCCCGTGGATTCGGTACGCTCGGGCACCTTGAGCGTGACGAGGCTTCCGCCGGCGGGGATCGGGGCGCCCTCGCGGCAGGCGCACTGTGCCGCGATGAGGAGCATCACGACCAGCGGGAAAAGGGCATTTTTCAGGGACGGGTTCATCGGCGACACCTCTTCCGGGAGCATTTACCAATCAGGGGTTCGGTCCGGAATGCCCGAGTTTCCTTTGAATAAAGTCAAAAATATGCTACAATTGGTATGAGTATGCGAAGATTACCGGACCTGCGATTATAATTCAATAGTTTTAAGCCAAAAACATGCTTCGGGAAAATGATGAAAATACGCTGAGGGAGATCGCCCAGAGTGAGGAAAAATTTCGCGGCATCGCGTCCGCGGCGCGCGACGCTATTTTCATGATCGATGAAGAGGGGGCCATCGTATACGTCAATACCGCCGGAGAAGCGCTCTTTGGATACGGTGCGGACGAGATCATGGGCGGGGATCTTCACGCGCTGCTCGCGCCCCCGGAATACAAAGAAAGGTATGAAAAGGGATTGGCGCATTTCAGAGCAATGGGGACCGGCGCGGTGATCGGGGGCATCCACGAGCTCGACGCGCTCAAGAAGGACGGAGAGCGCATCACCATCGAGCTGTCGCTTTCAGCCCAGAAATTGAAGGGGAAGTGGCATGCGATAGGAATATGCAGGGATATCACGGCGCGAAAGCGGCTGGAACGGACGCTCCACGAGCGGGAGGAATTCCTCCGGGTCATATTCACCAATATCGACATGGCCGTTTTCGTGGTGGGGGTGTCCGACGCCGGCGAATTCAGGTTCATGGAAATCAATCCGGCACACGAGTCCCTTACGGGTCTCAAAAACACCGAGATCGCGGGGAAGGAACCGCATGAATTCCTCCCGCGCGAGGTGGCCGACGCGGTAATCGCGAACTACCGGCGATGCATCGAGACGGGATCGATGACCGAGTACGAGGAATCCATCCCGTTCCAGGGACGGGACACGTGGTGGATCACTCGTCTCATGCCGCTCGCGGATTCCGCCGGCAGGATACATACGATAATCGGAGCGTCCATACATATCACCGATCGCAAGGAGGCGGAGCGCCGGTTGATGAACACGCTCGACTTCACGCGCCGCATCCTTGAAAACTCGCCTATAGGAATCATAATTTACAATAAGGAAGGCGAATGCATTACGGCCAACCAGAGCGCGGTGGACATAATCGGCGCTCCCGGGCTCCTGGATATTCTAAACCAGAATTTTCACCGGTTGCCCTCATGGCGGGAATCGGGATTGTACGAGAAGGCGCTGGAGTCTCAACGGACCGGCTTCATGACGATGCTCACTACCCGGATGCGCACCACCTTCGGCAGGAGCATTTGGATCGAGGCGCGGCTCATGCCGTTCGAATCGGGAGGTGACGCGTACCTGCTGCTCATAATCAATGATGTCACCGGGATCAAGGAGTCGGAGCGCGTCGCGCTTGAGCAAAAGGAATTCATAAGCATTCTACTGGACACCATTCCCGATCCCGTCTTTTTCAAGGACCAGAATGGCGTGTACCTTGGATGCAACCGTGCCTTCGAGCGCTTCACCGGGCTTGACCGTACCACGGTCGTGGGAAAAACGGTTTACGATGTAGCGCCGCGCGAGCTCGCCGATGAATACGCCAGGAGGGACGCGGAGCTGGTCGCGAATCCGGGCAGCCAGCACTATGAGTTCCGTGTGCGCCGCGCGGACGGAAAACACAGGGACGTGATCTTCAACAAGGCATCGTTCTCACGCGCCGACGGCGGCGTGGCGGGAATTGTCGGCACGATAATCGACATTACGGAATCGAAAAGCCGGGAGCGTTTTCTTCAGGAAATATCTTTACGGGACGAGCTCACGGGTCTTGGCAACCGCAGGAGCTATAACGAGATGGTACAGGTCGAGTGGAACCGGGCCGCGCGGGACGGTGCCTTGTTTTCGCTCCTGTTCATCGACATAGACTACTTCAAGCGCTACAACGACCGGTTTGGACACCATCAGGGAGATGAGTGCCTGGCGAAAGTGGCAGCGGCGCTTAAAGCATCATGCCTGAGGCCGGCGGATTTTGTCGCGCGCTACGGCGGCGAGGAATTTGCCGTCCTGCTGCCGGGCACGGACGCGCCGGGAGCCCTGAAGGTGGCGGAGAGATTGCACAACGCGGTCAGAGACCTTGCGCTCGGTCATCCAGATTCACTCGCAGAAAAATACGTTACCGTGAGCATCGGAATCGGGACCGCAAAACCGGGAGAAGGCCTGTCCATGGCCGATTTGTTTCGAGCGGCGGACAAGGCGCTCTACGCGGCAAAGGAGCACGGGCGGAACAGGATCGAATCGGCTCCCCGGTGAACGGGGCCCTTATTCTCACCGGATATCACAGGGACCGTACGATCCATCCGCCGCCCAGGATGGCGCCCTCGTCGTCGTAGAACACGGAGGCCTGGCCCGGGGAGATCCCGGCCTGGGGTTCGTCGAAGCGCGCGATGATGCCACCCGGAGCCTCCTCGAGCGTCGCGGGGAAGGGGGGCTGCGACGAGCGCGTCCTGACACGCGCGCGCACGCCGTGCAGGGACACGGCCTTCATCAGGGCTGTCTCTTATACACATCTCCGAGCCCACGAGACCGTACTAGAT
>CALMJO010000570.1 GCA_937864375.1 uncultured Spirochaetota bacterium | reverse complement strand
GCGGAGAACATACGCGCGTTTCTCGCGGGCAAACGGCGCAACAGGATTGACGGGTCCTGACACTGCTCGAAAAAACTCTCCACGGACCGTGCGTCCGCGGAACAATTTATTACGGGGTACACCAATGGAACGTTTCGGAATCGTGGGCGCCGGTATCATGGGACAGGAGCTCGCACAGTACATAAGCGAGCTGGGCTGCAGTGTGATCCTCTATGATTCGATCGACGCGCAGCGCACTCACGCCATCGAGAAAATCCACGACCGCATGACGCGCCATGAACGCGAGGGCAAGCTGAGCCCCGACAAGGCGAGGGAATCGATGGAGCTCATCACGGTCGCTCCCTCTATCGATGGCCTGGGAGAAGCCGATTTCATCATTGAATGCGTGACCGAGGACCTGGAGATCAAGCGGCAGGTGTTTACGTCCCTGGACCGGATTTGCAGGCCCGAGGTTATCCTCGCTTCAAATACCTCCTCGATCTCCATCACCGCGATAGCCGCCGCGACCAAACGGCCCGAATCGGTGATCGGTGTCCATTTCATGAACCCGGTGCGGGTCATGCGCCTTGTCGAGATCGTGTGCGGGCTCGCCACCACGCGCGAGACCTTTGCCACGGCCAAGCAGGTCGTGAAAAAGCTCGGCAAGGAATATGTGGAGTCGCGCGACTATCCCGGCTTCCTGCTCAACCGCATTCTCGTGCCCATGATCAACGAGGCCATATTCGCGCTCTACGAGGACGCCGGGACCGTCGAGGCGATCGACAAGGTGATGAAGCTCGGCATGAACCATCCCATGGGAGCGCTCGGCCTTGCAGACCTCATCGGGCTGGATATCGTGCTCGCGGTGATGGAAGAGCTCTACCGGGGGTTTGGCGATCCCAAGTACAGGCCGTGTCCGCTCCTGAAAAACTACGTTGCCGCAGGCTACCTGGGCAGAAAGTCAGGCAGGGGATTCTACACGTACTGATCAGTCGAACTTCATCGAGAAATCGAAGGCTTTCACGGAGTGGGTGAGGGCGCCCATCGACACATAGTCGGCCCCTATGCCCTTTAGCGCGGCGATGCGCGCTTCGTCCACGTTGCCGGAGATCTCGACCTTCGCCCTTCCCGCGATCAGTGCAACCGCCTTTTTCATAGAGGGAACATCCATGTTGTCCAGCATGATTATGCCGGCGCCCGACCGGAGCGCCTCCGCGACCTCTTGCAGCGTGGTGGTTTCGACCTCGACCTTGTAGGTTTTTCCGTATGCCAGGCGGACTTTTTTGACGGCCTCGGCGATGCCGCCCGCGGCGCGGATATGGTTGTCCTTTATCATCACCATGTCGTAAAGCCCCATCCGGTGATTCGTGCCGCCGCCCGTCTTCACCGCGTACTTGTCGAGCAGTCGGAACCCGGGGAGGGTCTTGCGCGTATCGAGCACCTGGAGGGATGATCCATCGAGCCGTGCGCAAAACGCTGCGGTCCTGGTCGCGATACCTGACATGCGCTGGAGAAAGTTGAGGGCGATGCGCTCTCCCCCCAGGATTGAACGGACGGGTCCCCTGATCGAGAGAACCGCGTCACCGCGCGAGATGCGCGCTCCCTCCCTGGCATGGGTCGCCACTTTCACCGTTGGATCGATGCGGCCGTACACCGCGCGCACGATCCATGCACCGCAGAGCACGCCCTCGTCTTTCGAGACTATGCGCGCACGCCCGCGCTCGCGTCCCGTGAAGATGGCCTGTGAGGTCACGTCGCCCGTTCCAAGGTCCTCCCGAATGGCCGCGTCGACCAGCATGAGCACGTCCGGTTGCTTTTCCAGTCTGCTCATTTTTTTGCCTTCTCGAGTATGGATATCTTCTGCTCTATCTCCATCATCTGGTCCCTCCGGATCGCCGCCTTCTCGAACTCCATTCCCTCGGCCGCGGCGAGCATGTCGCCCTTGATCCTGTCGCGAAGCTCCGTGAGCTTCTGGAGGCTCGTGCTCCGGTAGGCGGTCTTGTATTCGGCGACCAGGTCGGCGAGACTGTCGTCGGTATGATATTCCCGCTCGATGATGTCGAGAATGTCCTTGGTCACGGACATGGGCGTGATGTTATGCTCCTGGTTGTAGCGGCCCTGGATTTCCCTGCGGCGGTTGGTTTCGTCGATGGCATGCTTCATCGAGTCGGTGATCTTGTCCGCGTACATGATCACGAGGCCGTTCAGGTGGCGCGCCGCGCGCCCCGAGGTCTGTATGAGCGAGCGCGCCGATCTCAAAAAGCCTTCCTTGTCCGCGTCGAGTATCGCGACGAGGGACACCTCGGGGAGGTCGAGCCCTTCACGGAGGAGGTTGATTCCCACCAGGCAGTCGAAGACCCCCTTCCTGAGGTCGCGGATGATTTCGACGCGCTCGATGGTCTCTATCTCCGAATGGAGGTATCGGGCATTTATGCCCACCTCCTCGAAATAGCGCGTGAGGTCTTCGGCCATCTTCTTGGTGAGCGTCGTGACGAGTACCCGTTCGTTGCTCTTCACCCTCCCGCGCACCTCTCCTATCAAGTCGTCCACCTGATCTTTCGCCGGGCGTACCTCTATACGTGGATCGATCAGGCCCGTGGGACGGATGACCTGTTCGACGATCTGCGTGCTCGCCTTGAGCTCGTAGTCCGCCGGGGTGGCCGACACGTACACGGCCTGGTCGATCATGCCCTCGAATTCCTCATAGTACAGGGGCCGGTTGTCGAGCGCCGAGGGGAGGCGGAATCCGAACTCAACCAGGTTGAGCTTGCGCGAACGGTCCCCCTCGTACATGCCTCTAACCTGGGGGATGGTGACGTGCGATTCATCGATGAACATGCAGTAGTCGCCCTTGTAATAATCCAGGAGGCATGCAGGCCGCTCTCCCGCCTTCCTGCGGCTTACGATGCGCGAATAGTTTTCTATGCCGGAACAGTACCCCATCTCCTGGAGCATTTCCATGTCATAGCGCGTGCGGCTCTCCAGCCTCTGCGCCTCGACGAGCTTCCCGGCCTTCGTGAGCTCGGCGAGTCGTCCCCCGAGCTCCTCCTCGATGAGCCTGATCGTCTCCTTCATCTCCTCGGGCGGGGAGACGAAGTGCTTTGCCGGGTAGACGTACGTCTGGTCCACGGATTGCAGCTTCGCACCGGTGACAGGGTTGATGCGGTACAGCGCCTCGATCTCGTCGCCAAAGAGCTCGATCCTGATAGCCTCCTCCGAGTAGGCGGGGTAGACCTCGACGGTGTCCCCCCTCACGCGAAAGGTGCCTCTCACGAACGAGATATTGTTACGCTCGTAATGAATGGTCACGAGCTTCTTTAAAAGCACATCCCGGTCCAGAGACGCGCCCTTCCTGAGCGGGATGTGCATCCGCTCGAACTCCACCGGGTTACCCAAGCCGTAGATGCACGAGACCGACGAAACCACGATCGTGTCGCGGCGCTCCAGTATGGACGAGGTCGCCCTGAGGCGCAGGCGGTCGATCTCGTCGTTGATCGACGAGTCCTTTTCTATGTAGAGGTCCTGCGACACCACGTAGGCCTCGGGCTGGTAGTAATCGTAATACGACACGAAATACTCGACCGCGTTGCCCGGGAAAAACTCCTTGAACTCGCGGTAGAGCTGCGCGGCGAGGGTCTTGTTATGGGTGAGCACGAGCGCCGGTTTCTGCACGAGCTCGATCACCTTCGCCATGGTGAACGTCTTTCCCGAGCCGGTGACGCCCAGGAGCGTCTGGTGCTTCATGCCCTCCCGCATGCCCCGGGCGAGAAGGTCGATCGCCTTTTGCTGGTCGCCCGAGGGCTTGTACCTGGATACTACCTTGAAGTCAGGCATTGCATTCCCTTCGCTCCTTGTAGCGGTCGCCGTCGAGCACGAAAAAGCCGTATTCGGCGCGGAAGTTGGGGAAGGCCCGCACGGGGACGGGCCTTCCGCGCTGCATCGAAAAATGGGATTCCTTCCCTATGGGGTAGCCGTACATGATGCAGAATTCCTGGAAGTCCCTGATGGTGAGCAGATGGATGTTGGGCGTCTCGTACCACATGTAGGGGAAAAGCCTGTTGCGCGGCATGGTCCCGCCGGTAAGAAGCTTCACCCTGATCCCGACGTGGCCAAAATTGGGAAAGCTCACGATCGCGCGCTTGCCGATGCGCATCGTTTCGCACAGTACGTATTCGGGCTTCTTGGTGTCCTGCAGCGTCTGGTTCAGGATCACGTAGTCGAACGAGTCGGCGCGGTAGTCCGCGAGGCCGCTGTCGATGTCGCCCTGGAAGCAGTAGAGCCCCTTCTCGAGGCACTGGCTGACGCCCTCCTGAGATATCTCCACGCCGAATGTCTCGGCGTTCTTGAGCCTCTTCAGCACGTCGAGAAGCATGCCGTCACCGCATCCCAGGTCGAGCACGCGGGATCCCCTTGGGATCTCGTCTATGATCTGCCGGTACCCCACGCGGGAACCGAATTCGTTTTCATCGTGCTTTTTCAAACTCGCTTCTCAGGAAATTGTGTATGTTGCGCTGTGTGCGCTCGTCGTCGAGGAGGAAGGTGTCATGACCGAAATCGGACTCGATCTCGGTGTAGACGACGTTCTTCCCGTTCGTGCGCAGCGCCTTCACGATCTCGACCGACTGCTCGCTCGGGTAGAGCCAGTCCGAGGTGAAGCTGATTATCAGGAAATCGGACACGACGTTTTCGAAGGCGGAGACCAGGCTCCCGTTGTAGTCCGCCTTGAGGTCAAAGTAATCTATGGCTTTCGTGATGTACAGGTACGAGTTCGCGTCGAACCGGTTGACGAACTTGATCCCCTGGTGATGGAGATAGGTTTCCACCATGAACTCGGAGCTGAAATTGAACGCGGGAAGCTCCTGGTTCTTGAGCCTCCTTCCGAACCGCTCGTGCATGAGCTTGTCGCTCAGGTATGTGATGTGGCCGATCATGCGCGCGAGCGAGAGCCCGTCGTCGGGTTTTTGTCCGTGGTAGTAGTTACCGCCGTTGAAATGCGGGTCCCGGAAGATCGCCTGCCGCGCCACCTCGTTGAAGGCGATCCCCTGCGCCGACAGCGAGCTCGATGAGGCCAGCGCGATCACGGACTGCACCATCTCCGGGTACGAAATCGCCCACTGGAGCGCCTGCATCCCTCCCATGGAGCCGCCCGTCACCGCGAGGAGCCTGCGGATTCCCAGGTGCCGCACGAGGTGCCACTGAGCGTTCACCATGTCCTGGATCGTCACTATGGGGAACTCGAGTCCGTACTCCCGTCCGGTTTCCGGGTTTATCGATGCAGGCCCAGTCGAACCCGTGCACCCGCCGACCACGTTCGAACTTATTACGAAATACTTGTTCGTATCGAACGCCTTTCCGGGGCCTATGTAATAATCCCACCATCCCGGGTACTGGTCCTCCGGCGAGTTGAACCCGGCGGCATGGGCGGAGCCGGACAGCGCGTGCAGGACAAGGATCGCGTTGCTGCAATCGGCGTTCAGCTCGCCGTAGGTCTCGTAGGACAGGGTCACCGGTCCAAGGGTCTTCCCCGAGACGAGCCGGAGCTCCCTCGGGGGATGCGCGAAGGTAAACGTCCTCGTTTCGACGAGGCCGACCGAATCAGCGGGTATGTTCAAACTGTTCATTCCCTGTTCCCTGAAAACAAAAAAACCGCGTATCCAGATAACGATGAATAGCGGTTTTCACACTACGATCCCATCTATCGGATACGATCCGCAGGAGTTGGCACCATGCGTCGAACGCCGGTTGCCGTGGCTTCATCGGGCCTGTCCCTCCGCCACTCTTGATAGAATAACACTATGTCAAATATCGTCGGGAAGCGCGTTCCCTGCCGGCCCAGCGTAAGCCGTAAAAGTGCGATTACCATAAATATATCACAAAGCTGAAGTCAATTAGAAATTTTTATTGCCGTGTCCGATTTGTTTCCTTTCGATTTATCCTTGCCTTTTCATGTTCGCCTGACGATAATCCGGTCCATCCTGGTGTCGAGGGAGGGCATATGATTCGCATTATCCAGACGCTTATTCTTACGGCGGGCATGTGCATCTCCATGCCCCTGGCACATGACCACGCACGCGCCCAGGCCTACAACGGCGAGCAGGAAGCGGTACGGCACGTCTCCAGCGATTTGCAGTCCGCGCGCACCAGGCTGACGGGCAAGCGGATCGGGATTTTCAATTTCACCGCCATCACGGGAGAGGACACGCCCGATGGAGCGCGGCATTCCGCCTCGCTCCTCGAATCTCTCGTGAAAGCCGGCGGGTTCATCTTCATAGAGCGCGCCCAGGTCGACAAGCTTCTTAAGGCGCAGGGCCTCGAGCAGACCGGCATCGTCGACACCGAGGATATGCGGGAAAGCGGAAAAATACTGCCGATCGACATAGTCGTCACCGGCACGCTTGCGCGCACCGGGGATACGGTAGAGCTTTCCGTACGGGCGGTTGATATCATGACGGGAGAGATAGTTGCCATATCCAGCGCATCATACCGGGCGCCCGGCGGGCTCGGCCTCAAGGAAAATGCGGGGCTTGCAAAGCTGCAGAAGGATTCACCGGATACGGTCGACGCGATCAACCGTGCGTATAGCGCGCTCATGAAGGCGGCCGATGACAGGCCCGGATTGTTCTTTGCAGTTGTCCTGTCCGACGCCGACCTGAAGGCAATCGCCGCCAGGCACCCTCGCAGGGCCGAAAACATCATCAAGCGACGCGAGGCGTTTTTCGCGGATAAACCAGAAGCCAGGAAGAAAGCCCAGCGACTGGAAAAAGGACTTAACCTCCTGAAGGAGCACGACCCCTCCCGGTATGACGAGGTCATGAAAAGAAAAGAGGGGCTCCTGGATCGCAAGGGGCTAGACCGCTGAGCCTTTTACTCCACGTTCTCCCCTTTTTGCAGGCGCTCCAGCTTGTCGTAGAGCCCGTCGAGCCCGCCAATCATGGAGGTGATGGTCCCGCCGCGGCCCGACGCGCTCAGGTCGCGATGCCTGTGCTCGAATTTATAGGCGAAGCAGAAACAATATTTCTTTATTTCCTGTACGGAAGCCATGACCGTTTTCCCGTATAATGCCGTTGCCTGTCCCGCCGATACATGTCCGCCCAGGATGACATCCTGTGCGTACGGTATGCGTGCGTTCCCCAGGCGCCGATCGTCAATCGCGATATCGACTGTCTCGATGCTATCCCGTTTCTCCTGCTCCCTGTGCCCCTTGACCGCCGCATACAGCTTCATCCCGATCGAATAAAAGCAGTCCACGATGCTGTTTACCGCGTTCATGAACGCGGTCTCCTCCGGGCTCAGTGTCGCCCGGGTAAGTACATCGAATCCATAGGCCTTCTTGATGAATTCCGACATCAGGTGGCGCTCGATCTCTATCTTGTTGAGTTCATCGATGAACAATGAATTCTTGAAAATTCTCACCGATCCCGCCGAGGCACCCTGCCTGATCTTCATCTCATCGGTAAGGCAGGTCGCATAGTGCAGGAAAAAGATATCGCACAAATCGCTCAACACTATCGCGACGTTCCGCAGTTTGCTGGACAGGACTTTTTCGTTGAAGTGGCAGGCCTGGTTCAACAGCTCCTCGAGGAGGTCGCGTCCCCCTCCCGGCGATACCTCGTCGGGTCTGCTCGTCGCTTCCATGATATCCAGCACCAGGGATATCCTGTTTTCAATGTCCACGGCCTTCGCCTTTATCATCTCGAGGTGCTTTTTTTTCCTGGCCCCCATGACGCCAAGAAGCGCCGGGTCCGCGCGATACGCCTCGGTGTCGATAGGGCGAAGCCTCATTAAGTCCCGGAGGCCTTTCGCGTCGAATACCCGGCAGAACGCGCACTCGAAAAGAGGCACCAGGATCTCGCGGTCGATGGATCCATCAAGGAAGGCATCGAGGGAGGTTATCGCTTTCCTGACCAGTTTCTGGTCGCTCCCGTCCGGGTACACGATTTTCTGAAGCGACTTTTCGGCCGAGTCCCGAACCAGCATCCTGGTTTTTTCATCGCGCGAGATGGACAGGTAGTGGCCCAGGAAGGGATTCATCTTTTCAATGGCGATCCGGGGCCGCTTGAAATTGATCAGGTAATTTACGACACTGGTATCGCTTACCAGGCGCTCCGTTTCCGCGATGAGGTTGAACTCCAGGGGAGAAAGCACATCGGCCCCCTCCGCCGTGAGCCAGCCCGAGGAATACATTTTTCTGAAAACCGGGCGCAGCTCCTCCTGGCGCTGGATCAGGTCCTGTACGTGCCTGTATACCGCGATCGAGGGGAAGAAAAGCACCCCGTCGGTGAAGAGGTACCAGATGCTCCATGAAATCCGCTTCCCGACATTCGCCCCGTACTTTCCCAAGAACAGCCGCTTCGCGGTGCCATAGGAAAGTAGCTGCCGAATGATGCCAAGCGGCTTGACAACCAGTGAGTAACCGTCATACCCGCGCTTTCTAATCCCCGTCGCATCGGGCGAATAGGTGCGGTTCTGCCTCTCCTCTATCGTGCTTACTTCCTTATGGAGCTCCCCGCGCATCACCTCGAGCCTGTTGCGAAGCTCGTCGATGTCTGCGGGATTCACGCCCATGCGTTTAAGCCGCAGCGACTGCTCCACCTCGCCGCGCGTGGCAGGGTGTTCCATGGCCTCCCTGATAAAACGCTTTTCATCCATGCGTTAATAAT
>CALMJO010000569.1 GCA_937864375.1 uncultured Spirochaetota bacterium | reverse complement strand
CTCCAAGACTGTGATGTTATTTATGTATGTTAACATATTGTATTATTGTATTATATGTCAAATAATTTTTCGATT
Organism: uncultured Spirochaetota bacterium; assembly: GCA_937864375.1. GTDB lineage: Bacteria > Spirochaetota > UBA4802 > UBA4802 > UBA5368 > FW300-bin19. The sequence goes on along the minus strand of CALMJO010000569.1, from coordinate 5,562 downwards.
AACGCGCACGAACCTTTCGGGACGCAAAGACCGCGTGCGGCCGGCCGGACAGGGCACTGAACGCCGTCCAACGGGCCCGGAGCCGCGAATACCGGACGCGCACCGCGCAATCGGGGCGGTTTCACGGCGGCGTGGGGCCGAATCGCGTACTGTCCTTTCTGCGCGCTGCCCGGAAGACGAGGCACGACCGGACGGCATCCCTCCTCCCGCCGTCGTGCGGAAAACGGACGGGCTGATCGGCACCGGGAAATCCGGTGTCCATGGAGAGAAATTTGATCTTGATATTTGCCGTCTTTTCAGTTTAATGAGGAAATACATCGATCACGATCGATCTTCAGGACGCGGAACAAGCGGTTTTAGCGCGGAATGCGTAAAAGGGGCCCCCGGTGGACAGCTCCCTTTCCCGATCGATGCGGGAGATTCAGCGAAAAATCCCGAATGGGTGTACCCGGATTGACATCCATTCATGATCATAAAGTGCAAGGGATCCGGTTAATGAAAAAGATTGCCCTTCTCATAATAATGTTATTTACTGCGGCCGCATACTCCCACAGCGTCCGCACGCTCGAAGCGGAGCGCTTCATCAAGGAAGCGGACGCGATTGCCGTCGCGGTGATCGAGAAGATCCAGATAAAAAGCGAGCCGTGCAGCGTGGAGAAATTCATAACCGTGCGGATCGAGAAGGTGGTAAGGGGAAGCATCCGGCCTGGTCCCGTTTCCTATCACCTAACCGATTATGTCTGGAACGAGGCCGCGGGCTGCCCCAGCGTGAGCTACGGGATATCCCCACGGGCGAACAATCTGGAAGAGGGCGCGAGCATCCTCGTCACCGTGAAGTACTATGCCTCGCCCGAGGGAAACTGGATAACATCGTCCTACGACATGGACCGGCTGGACGACATCATGCGCTGACACGCCCTTACGGGCGAATTGCGATTCGACCCGACACACCGGATTACAACAGCATATACGCCTCATTCAACCGCTCGAAGGCTTTCTTCACCGCGGGATCGTTCAGCATCGTCCTGAGCTTCGCGTTCACCGCCTCGCCCGTGCGGCCCATGTGCGCCGCGTTCGCCTCGATCTTTTTCTGAAGGGCCTCGATGGAGGGCGGCATTTTCTTGTCCTTGCTCCTTAGCGAGGGGTATTTCTCGTAAAGCGCGGCGAGCCTGGGCGCTATGTCCTCGACCTGGCCTGCAAGGGAATCGATGGCGCGCGCGAGGTCCTGGGCGGTGACGACGTTCGCGATCGCTTCCATATAGCGCTCCTGCGCCGCGAGCTCGTCGGCGAGCACCTGTTCGAACTCTGCGTACATGGCGCCCTTCCCGCACCCTGACGCGAAGAGCGCGCCCAGGAGGAGGATGCCGGCGGTTATGGATAATGCTTTTTTCATGCTCTGTCCCCCGGTTTTGATTGTCCGATCCGCGCGCAGGGGCGCGAAACGGACTTGGTTATGCCTTTCCTGCACAGTATTGCCTCTTCATATATAGCTATATACCAAGATGCAAGCAGGCACTGTCATGCGTACTGGTTCAGTATAATCACGAATGGACACAAATCGCCACGAATATCATCTTCGTGTTTATTGGTGTTTTTTGGTGTTCATTCGTGGTTCATTAACAGAATGATATATTCATGCGTTTCGGGTGACGGACCTCCGTCATGTTGAACTCACCGTCATAACCATGCATTCTTTTGAGCCCCGGACCGGGACAAGGTTACAGGGACGCCCACAGGCCGATCGGCCCCCTAATCCCTGTAACGTATGACCTTGCCCTTGACATGGATCGCCGTCAGGGTGCCCACTATGAACACCTGGCGTTCGACGGACCAGGTCACGTCGATCAGGTTGTCGCCCCCCTTCGCGATGATCGCCTCTTCTACGGCGCGGTTGAAGTCGAGCGTGGGGGTTACGGGCAGGATCCAGAAAAGGTGGAAGCAGCTCGTTTCACCGGCGGACTCGCCCACTACCTCATATGACCGGTGCTCCATCGGCCGGACGTGCGGCGCGACGCCGCGCGGATGGGTGGCCATGTGAAGGCAGCCGGAAAACGCGATCACCCAGGCCGCACAGGCCGCGACGGCCGCGCGATCAATACGGGTTCTTTTTCTCATCCTTGTCCCCCGCAGGTGCGAGCTTCACCGCCTCGCCCACGACGCGCACGCTGCTGCGTCCGAACAGGATCGCGGTCCAGCTGGTCTCGTAGCAGCGCACGTTGATGAGCGCGTCCCCGCCCTTTCGCGCAAGCGCCTGTTTTATGGCCGCGTCGAGGTCCGGCTCTCCCGGCATGATCATGAGATAGCTCCAGGCACCGTCGGTCCCCTCGGAGAGCCCCAGGTTTTCGGTGATCTGCTTTCCCACCAGCGGCGTCGTCGACGCCGTGAGGCACACGGGGGTAGTGCTGCACGCCGCAAGCGCCGCGAGAACGAGCGTACATGTAATAATGGAAAAATATTTCACGACATTATGCATAACGAGACCTCCTAAAATTTCACCTCGACCCCAAAGTTGGGAATGAATGTAAGGGAATCGCTGCTCGAGACTACGCGGGGATTTTGATCGGAATACGGATACCGGTAATCCCACTTTAGCGTGTCCTTGGGCCGGTGGTTGGTAACATTGATTACCTCAAAGTACCAGCTTACATATCCCCATGAGAGCGCTCTCTTGTGCGTATAGCGTATATCCAGACGGTAGTCCACCGGGAAATGCCGCGTAAAGGGCGTCCCCGTGGCAGGCACCCATCTTTCTCCAGGACCCAGGTAATCCATGTCCCGATCGGCCCCTGTAATGGCCGTGTAGGGCATGGAAGAATACATCTGGAACTTGGCACCGAGCGTATGGTTGCCATGCCGGTATCCGGCGACCAGCTTGAATGAATGCTGCTGCTCGTATTGAGAGGTAAGGTACTCGCTTCCGTAAGGATCTCCGGATTCCGGGAGACCCGATTTATTCCGGCTGCGGGTATACGTGTAGTTAATCCAGCCGTAGAGACCGTTTTCGTTCTCACGGAGATCCTTGCGAAGCATCACCTCAACCCCGTAGGTATAGGACTTGCCGCTGTTCGTACCAAGCGAGTCTTTTCCGCCCGAGTCCGTGTGCGCCCAATACTGGGGCGTATCGTAGAAATTATTATAGAAGCCCTCCAGCTTGATCGCGTACAGAGCGAAGGCCTGCTCGATACCCGCCGCCCGGTGGATCGCCTTCTCCGACTTCAGATCCTTCACCTTTGTCACCTGCGGAATCTGGTCAAACAGGAAGGGATTGGTCTGGTACATGTAGCTGTATTTTCCCCCGGCCAGGGATATCGTCGTTTTCGTCGGGAACTCATAGGAGACCAGACCGCGCGGGTCCACCGTTGTTTCCCCGGAGCGGTCCAGGTATTCCGAGCGCACGCCCGGCACGAAGGTGAGTCCGCCCGCGGTAAGCTTGGTTTCCAGGTATCCTACCACCGTGTGGTTGATCACGGTAATGTCAATAGGATACGATGCGAATCCCTCGCCGGATCCGGGGTCAATCCCGCCGTAGGCGTTGACCACCAGCGACTTCCCATGCGCGCTGAAATAATACAGGGTATAAAATGCTCCGCCCCTTATCTCGAAAAGATTCTTGACGACGCCAATCTTGAACCTGTCCTTCAGGCCAAAGATGTAGGGGTGCGAAGTCACGTTGAAGTCCTTGAACGCGTCGGCGGTATCCGGCGCCGCGGGAAGGTTGAAAAACTGGTAGCTTTGCATGAGCGCGCCGTATGCGATGAGCTTGTTCATTACGCTGTCCATCGGCTGCCAGGTATAATAGAGACCCATTGAGTGGGCCTGCTTGTTGATCTGCGCCTCGAGTCCCTGGAAGTAGGGATCGTCGCTCTTGTCGAGCTCTCCCTTTTCGACGAAGGTGATGTAATCGCTTGAGCCGAACAGGAGCAGCGTGAGCGAGTGCCTGCTGTTGAAGGAATATTTCATCTTGTACTGGTAGTCCCAGTACTCGGGGACCGACGTGATGCTGTCGCCGGTGATGAGCTTGTAGATCGTGGGCACAAAAAGCGAAAGGTAGCCTATGCGCCCGGAGGCGATTGCGTACCCCGCGTTCATCGTGTCTCCCTCCTTGAAGATGTCGTCCGGACCGCCAAAGTGCAACCCGCCCCTGGAGTCCCTGTAGATGGGGGACTGCACGAGCGCGCTCGCTGATATGAGACCGATGTCGGTATAACCGCCGAATTTCTGCACGTTGTCCACGGTGTTTATCGCGATTACCGCGCCGGTGGCAGAGCCATACTGGGCCGGGAAGGCCGAGGCGTAGAGGTCAATGTCCGCCATCAGGCTGTTGTTGATCACCGAGTGCAGCCCGCCAAAATGCAGGGGATTATAGATGGGAATGTCGTCTATGTAATAGCCGTTCTCCTCCGGATTCACGCCCCGTATCACGAGCGGTCCGAAGAAGCCTCCGTCGGTCCGTATGACTCCGGGCAGCGACGTGAGCGCAGAGATGGAATCCCCGAACGAGGCGGGCACCTCCTTGAGCTCCTGGACGGTCATGGTATAGCGCGCTACCTTCTGGATGTCGCGTTTCCCGGTCACGGTGAGCCCGCCCACCGCGACGGGCGGGTTCAGGAAGAAGTCGCGCGCGATCATCGCGTCGATCTGCACGATCGTCCGCACGGTCTTGAGGGTATCCGACGCTATGATGACGGTGTAGCTTCCGGCCTTGGGGACCGCGATCGTGAACGAGCCGTCCGCGGCGCTGCGCACGCGCGTGCGCTCCTCGGCCACGGCGATGAGCACGTTTTCCACGGGCTCGCCCGTCGCCCCGTTATAGATCTTGCCGGAAAGCGAATACTGTTCCTCAGCGGGCGCCCCGGTCCACGCGAGGAACAGGGTCGCGGCAAAGATGCACATGTATGCGATTCGTTTCTGCATGTCGTTATTCTTCCAAAACAAACGTGATCGGGAGCCGGTGGTTCATCTTTACGGGCTTGCCCTTCTGGTAACCGGGCGCAAACTTCGCCAGGTTCACGATGCGGATCGCGGCCTCGTCGAAGCCGTAACCGGCCTTCGCGGAGACGACGCGCGCGCTCACGAGTCCTCCCTTCTCGTCCACCTGCACGCGCACGACCACGACCTTCTGGGTGATGTTCGCCCACCGCGCCTCCTTGGGGAAGAACTGCTTCAGGTCGAAGTCGATGATGGGCGTGGGCGGCCGGTCCCCGTTGAACGAGTACAGGTAGCCTTCTTTGTCCGTACCGGTGCCGGAGAGCGCGTTCACGTTCAGCTCCTCGTCAAGCGGATCGGCAGCGGTCTTGCTGGTTCCCTCTATCCATTCCTGTTTCTCCACCGGCGCCGGGTCGCTCTCCCCCCCCAGGAGCTGCGGGGGGATGTCGTTGAAGTCCACGTCCACGGCCTCGAGCTTTATCTCGTCCGAGCTCATCTCGCGGGAACCCGGCAGCGTCGCGATGAAATAGGCGCCGTACACCGTCAGGTGGAGCGCCATGGACAGGAGCACGCAGAACCTGAAGAGCCCCAGGGCCTGGGACGCGTTCACGAAGATGTCGCGGATGCGCAGTACCA
>CALMJO010000568.1 GCA_937864375.1 uncultured Spirochaetota bacterium | reverse complement strand
AGATCGTCTACACCGACGGGAAGCGCGCGCGCTTCCCGTCGGTGTAGACGATCTCCAGCTCCATGCGCGAGGAATCGAGATTCTCGGCGCGCAGGCGCGTGCCCGCCTCCTGGACGAGCCCCCACAGGCGCGCGCGGAGCTCCTCCACGTCCACGGTGTCGTTGTCGAATGCGCACGAGGCCCGGATGAGGGCGCGCGCCCCCTCGCCCATCACCGGCGCGGCGTCGATCCCGCGCGCGGCGTTGCGGAGCACGGTCCCCCGCGGGCCCAGCGCGCCCGAGGACTCCATGTCCGTGAGGCCGGCGAGCTCGCCAATGTCGCGGATCCCCAGGAGCGCGAGCCGGGAGCCAATGCGCATCCCCACGCCCGGGAGGATGCCCACCTCCTGGTGCGCGAGAAAGCCGCGCTCCTCGCCGGGAGGGACCGCCGCGAAGCCCAGGGGCCGGACCACGCGCGTGGCCACCTTGGAGACGAGCTTGTTCGCCGCGAGGGCCGTAATGGGGTCCAGTCCCGTGCTTTCAATGATCTCCCGGCGCAGGCGCGCGGCAAGGTCCACCGGGCGGCCGAATAGCCTCCCGGTGCCGGTGATGTCCACGTACAGGTGCGCGCCGGGCAGGCGCTCCACGAGCGGGGAGTAACGCGCCGCGCGGGCGTAGAGCTCCTTTTCCGCGCGCGCGTACGCGTCGAAGCGCGGCGCGATCACGCGCACGCCCCGCACCCGCGCGCGCACGAGCGCGAGCGGCATTCCGCGCCGCGCGCCCTCGCGCCAGGCGATGCCGGAGACGTCCAGCGCGACGGCGCGGCCGGCCCCGGGGGGCGCCACCACGAAGGGAACGCCCCTGAGCGCCCTGTCGTCCAGCTCCTCGACCGCGCACATGAATCGCGCGATATTGATGTGCACCACCTGCCGTTCCATGCGCGTCCCCTACCGCGGGCCCGCCCCTTCCGCGGCGAGGATGGTCCTGAGCATCGCGGCGTTCGCGGCCGCCTGCCCGCGGCGGTGGTTGTTGAAGTAGATGCGCATGGACTGCGCGCTCCGGAGCATGCTCACGATGCGCCCCGCCCAGCCCTTGAGCTCGTCGTCGCTGTAGAGGTAGTCGAACCGTGCCGCGGCATCGGAACCCCACCAGTTGCGCTCGTTCCGCCCGTGGAATCTGATGTAGGCGAGCGGGGAGGTGACGATGTCCAGGGCGGCGGGGAGGCCCTTGAGCGCCGGCTCGTCCACCGAGCAGAAGGCGACGCCCCGCTCCCTGAGCGCGTCGAAGACGCGCGTGTTGAGCCATTCGGCGTTACGGAACTCCACCACGCGCGGAAGCTCGTGGAGCTCCGCGAGCAGCCGGTCCAGGTGGCGGCGGTTGTCCGGCGTGTAGTGGAAGCTGAAGGGAAACTGGAAGAGCACCGCGGAAAGCCTCCCGGCCTCCGCCAGCGGCGCGAGCGAATGGGCGTAGGTGCGCGCGGCCTCCCGCCACGCCGCCGGGTCCACGCGGTGGGTGAGCGACTCGTGCGCCTTTATGGAGAAGTCGATCCCCCCCTCGCCGCGCCTGAGGATCCCGGCGAGCTGCGTGCGCGTGGGCATGCGGTAGTAGCTGAAGTTGAGCTCCACCGTGGTGAAGCGCCCCGAGTAGAAGCCAAGGAACTCCGCCCGGTCCAGGTCCGCCGGGTAGAACGGCCCCTTCCAGTCGGTATAGTCGTACCCCGAGGTTCCTATCCTGAGATCAGCCATACGGTTCTCCGTAACCCCTCCCGCTCCGCGAGGACAATATACTACACATGCGTATCGTAGTCAAGATTTTTTCGGGGGGCCGGGAGGCGGACGGGCATACAACGATGCTGCTGCAGGGCGGGGCTTGAAGGAGAAGGTCCAACGGGGCTTGTTGCGGGGGCGCTTCCAATAGGAGATGAGGAGATGAAGGATTAACGGCGATGGATGAGATAAAGGCAAGGAAATGGTTGGCCTGGTGCGGGAATAACTTCAGCCCTTGAAAAAAGCCAAACCAAACGTCGTTATCCCCCTCATCTCTTCAATCCCCACCTCCCCCATGAGAGGCGTACCCACGGACGAGCATCCATCCACTGGCGCATTTCATGGGAGATGATGAGAAAAAGGCAACGGCGATGGATGAGATGGGGGTCCAAAGAGTTTGAATGACCAGGAATGCCGGGACAATTCCTCACCCGATCATGATTCTAAAGCGGGCTCTTGATTCCCCTGAGCGCGGGGCTTGCCACTTTCGTATATATGGTGGTCGTCGCAATATTCTTGTGGCCCAGCAGGAGCTGTATGTGCCGCAGCGATATGCCGTTTTCAAGGAGGTGCGTCGCGAATGCATGGCGCAGGTCATGGGGCGTCGCCCGCTTCCCGATTCCCGCGCGCCGCAGCGCCGCCTCCAGGATTTTCTGGACCGTACGTCCCGAGAGCGGTTTTGCTTTTTCTCCGGTGCCGCCCGTTGACGGCGTGAAAACATAATCAGCCGCCGTTTTTCCCTCAAGGCATCGGGACAATCCGTCAACGAGCGAGGCCGAAAATATCGTGATCCTGTCCTTGTTGCCCTTTCCGCCCCTGACATGCACAGTGAGCTCCTCCAGGTTGACATCGCCCGCCCGCAGGGCCACCAGCTCCGAAAGCCGGAGTCCCGAGGCGTACAGCATCCCGATCATGGTGCGGTGCTTGATATTCTCCGTGCAGTCCAGGATTTTGGCTATTTCCCCGCGCGACAGTACCGTGGGCAGATGGTTCGCTTTTTTCATCCCATCCAGGAAGGACAGATCGAGCTCGCGATCAAGGACGATCCTGAAATACAGGGCGAGCGCAAAGCGGTAGATGCGGATGAGCGATGCCGACAACCTCTGCTTCTCCGTGAGATTGAGGAAATAGTTCCGCGCCCGGGCCGTGGTCATATGGTCGACCGTAATTCCCTCCTCGCGGACGAACCAGGCGTTCATGCGGTTCAGCGCCCCCAGGTAGGCCCTGACCGTTCTGCGGGAATAGCGCTTGAGGGCAAGCGCCTCCCTGAAGCGCTCCATGCCTGGAGGCTCCTGATTGAGCGCACCCCGTTTCCCGCCGGTTTCCGGAGAATCATCCTTAAACCACGCGGAGATCTCCCTGAACGCGTATCGTGTCACTTTCAATTCATCCAGGAAATAATCGCGCACGCCGGCAAAACCGGCGAAGTCGATTCTATCCCTGTTGGATATAAAGTACTCCAGCAGATCCGCATTCGATATGTATTTCGGGTCACCCCTTTTTGCGAAATGGTCGAGCAAGTCCCGAAGCAGTTCGCTTTTCATAAAACAACTTTTCCTCCGGCACGCATGTTACGCGATCCATTGCCTGTTATTACGAATTTAAAGCAGGAAATGATAAACATTTTCAGTTAACGCGAAGATATTTTGCTTTTATTTGGGCGGGTTATAGGGTAGTTTTATCTGTTAATGCGAATTTCGGATATTTACAGTTATATGCAATTAGGGCGCCAATCTTTTTGTGTTAAGAAAAATGAATAGTAAAATGAAAAAATCCCCGTGCCCCCCCCTCGTCGCCCGGCGTCCGTGCCGGGCGAAAGAAATAAATGGTGAAGAATAAATGGAATACAATGTATTTACTGATGAAAGCTATATAACTGATTCACGCTACCAAAGCTTGTCCGCTTTTTCTATTAACAAATCATATTACACGCAAGTCTTTAATGATATTCAAGTAATTCTAAAAGAATCAAATATAGACGAATTCAAGTGGAACAAATTGAAAGATGCGAAGTACTATTTCTGTGCCGAGAAATTCTGTAATTATCTTTTATCTGGCATTACAAAGTATCAATTGAGAATTGATACTTTAATCTGGGACACTCACGATACCCGACACACAGTCATCGGCAGAGATGACCATGCGAATTTTGAAAGAATGTTCTTTCACCTGTTAAATAATTCCATGAAAAAAAGGCCAAAGGGCAGTAGTTGGTTTATTTATCCTGACAAAAGAGCCGGTATAAACTGGACAACAGTTCATGATTGCCTTAATCAAATAGGAAAAAGGCAAGAATACCATTCTACCATTTTTGGTGACTTCTTCTCTGACCAATACTATTCAATTGCCGAATTTCAAGAAAAACATTCACATGAAGAATTACCTATCCAGATTGCTGATTTGTTTTCAGGATTGGCTGTCTTTTCCCGAGAAAGTTACAGTTGTTATGAATCATATATTACCGCATCGACTCCATCTCTATTTGAAGAACCTGACCCGGCAAAATTGACAAACCGTGAAGAATATCGCTGTAAACTGCTTGAAATATTTAATCGTGGATGTAAAACAAGAAAACTGGGTGTGTCGCTGCAAACAAATAAATATTTATACACATACAACCCGGACAATCCAGTCAATTTCGGCATTACGTCCCTCAGGGTGACTATGATACAGCACCACGAAGAAACGATAGAGGATTTATATGAAACTCACCGACAACGAAAAACGCGAAATACTGAAACTCATAGAGGCCGACAAGCCCCTTCCCGACAAATACCGCTTTCTCCTTTTCGACGACAAGCGAGAAGTGGAACTCATCTGGAACGGTAAAACCAATGAAGTGACGAACATTGTACTGCCCTTTCAGGTCATTGAACAGGTGGACGAGCCGCGGAGTGGAGCCGGTGAGAAAAAAAGCACTTCTGTCAAAGATGGTTCCGGTAAAAAAGGCGCCGCGTCGAAAGTACAGGAGGAAGACGCCGATTACCAGGGCTTCCTTTTTGATGAGCGCGGCCGTCAGAAATCAGGATGGACCAACAAGCTCATCTGGGGCGACAACAAACTCATTCTTTCCAGCTTAAAAAATGGCCCAATTCGTGAAGAAATTGAAAAGGCCGGCGGCATAAAGCTCATATACATTGACCCACCCTTTGATGTTGGTGCGGACTTTTCCATGGATATTGAAATTGGCGACGAGACTTTTACGAAAAGGCCGAACGTGCTTGAAGAACTGGCTTACCGAGACACCTGGGGTAAAGGTGCTGATAGTTTTATTGCCATGATTTATGAGCGGCTGGTTCTAATGCGTGACTTACTCGCAGATGATGGGACTATATATGTACATGTTGACTGGAGATTAAATTCCATATTACGATTAGTAATGGAAGAAATATTTGGACAA
>CALMJO010000567.1 GCA_937864375.1 uncultured Spirochaetota bacterium | reverse complement strand
AGATCTAGTACGGTCTCGTGGGCTCGGAGATGTGTATAAGAGACAGGCGATGACGCGCATTTCCGATGAAGAGCTGGCCCGCTTCGTGATCGCGCCCGGAGCATCCTCTGCGGAGGCGCGCGTGCTTCCCGGAACAAAAAAAAGCGCCATGGGAGCCTTTACGCCCCGGTTCCCTTCCTCCGCCGGAATATCGGGCATCTTCCAGGCTGTACTGCTCGCCTTCCTGGCCGGTTTTTTTCTTAATTTCATGCCCTGCGTGCTTCCCGTGGTAAGCCTCAAGCTCATGGGATTCGTCAAGCACGCCGGCGCCGAACGCAGGGTGCTCGCGCGCCTTGGGCTCTTGTTCTCCCTGGGGATAGTTACCACTTTTGCAGTGCTCGCCCTTCTCGCGCACCAGCTCGGCTACAGCTGGGGAGCGCTGTTCCAGAAGACGTGGTTCCTTATTGGCATGATCACGCTCGTATTCACCCTGGCGCTTTCCATGTTCGGTCTTTTTACCCTGAACATTCCATGGTTTGCGTCAAAACTCGCCAAGGAACGCGAGAATCCCTACCTGGACGCGTACGCGAAGGGGCTCCTCGCGACGCTGCTTGCGACCCCCTGCAGCGGGCCGTTCCTTGGCGGAACGCTCGCGTGGTCGTTCACCCAGCCCCCGGCAGTTCTCTTCGCGATCTTCCTGAGCGTGGGAGCGGGAATGGCCATGCCCTATCTCCTTCTCACCGCGTTTCCCCGGCTTATTCGCTTCATTCCCAGGCCGGGCGACTGGACCATCACCTTCGAGCGCGTCATGGCGTTTTTCCTGGTCGCAACCGGGGTTTACCTCATCGGAATCCTGCGCGATGACCTGATCATGCCCTCGCTCTCGTTTCTCGTGTTCGTTACGTTCGGATTATGGATATACGGGCGGTACGGCGCGATTACCCAGTCGCGGACGAGCAGGATTATCGCCTCGTTCGCGCTCGCGTCGGTTCTCCTGTGCGGCTACCTTTTTTCATTCACATATATTCACCGCGAGCAGGCCGCGGCGACCGGCATGCCGTCGTCTCCCTTCAGCATGGAGGCGCTCGTCAAAAACAACGAACGCGGAAGGATCTCGCTGGTCAAATTCACCGCCGACTGGTGCCCCAACTGCAAGCTCGTCGAGAAAACATCTCTTTATACCTCCGCCGTGCGAAGCGCCATGGAGGCGCGCGGCGCCGATCTTCTTATCGCCGACATCACCCGCGAGCACCGGGAGGCCGAGGACCTTCTCGCGCAGCTGGGGAGCCGCTCCATCCCCTTCCTCGCGGTATTCCCGGCTGGAGACGGGTTCAATCAGCCCTTCTGCCTCCGCGACATTTATTCGGAAGACGATGTCATTTCCGCGATCACGCAGGCTGCCGCGCAGGGACGCCGCTCTCCCTGATTCGGACGAGCCCCGTCAGTAAATTACCGCGCTGCTGTCGGTATTGAATGGATTGATGCGCACAGCCAGCGAATACAGGTACGGATAGCTCTTTTTCAAATGCTGCATGTATTCTAGCCACTCCTTATTGAGCAGCCTGAACGCCCTGATGATATCGCCCTTGAGATGGTCAATGTCCGGCTTGGGGAGGTTCGATAACGAGGTCCGATGCATGAGCTCGTCGGACAGGTGGCATACCGCCCACAGGAGGTCCGTGAAAGACTCGTGTTCAAGAAGGTTGGGGTTTTCCAGAAGCCTGAGTACCAGCTCCCGCTTGGCTCCAAGAAATCCCTTCAGCTCTTCGAGCGACCCATCGTCCAGTTGAAGATCGTACTTCATGTGCTTCGATGACTCCTTTACCGTGGCGAACCGGTTATCATCCCAATCGCCGGCAACGAGCATCTGCGCACGCAGCGCATCGGCGCTACCCGACACCTTGATGAAATGGGAAATGAGATCTCTTCCCATTTCATTGAAGTATACGCCCACCACCATGTTCATCTTGTGCAGAAGCGCTTCCTTCTCCTTCCGCTGGAGAAGCCTGTCTATGATGAGCATGACGAGGAGAACCTGGACGGGCACGAACGCCAGGTCCTGCATCATGTAGAACAGGGTGTCCTCTGATTTATGGAATATGGCGTTCTGGACCAGATAGGTGGTAATCGAAGATATCACGAGGGCAAGACTCAGGAATATATACCATCTTTTTGCTTTCATGGGCTACCCCGACGCATGGATTTTACATAATTATGTACCTGTTACAAGCCATCGCGTACCGCTGAGGCCGCGTCAATAAAATAAAGTTGACAATATATTTTGCTATTAAGTAATGGATTTTTGAACATTAAGCATTTTTACGTATATATGTCACGCATTTATCATCAGATTTTCTTTCATTACACGGAGGAATACCTATGAATTTTGCCGGGTTGTATGATATGCCGGCCACCGACGTAGCGCGGCAGATGTATTTTAACGTCGGCGGACCGCATGGATTCATGCGTTGGGGCATTTACATCTTCATGTTCGCCGCGTTCATCTACCTCGGCGTTACGCTCTACAGGCGCATAAAGATCTGGCGCCAGGGCAAGGGCGAGCTGCGCACCGATTTCCCCGAAAAGCGCATCTGGGCCTTCATTAAGTACGTTCTTTTCCAGGTCAAGGTCCTGCGCGAATCGTACGCGGGGATCTTCCACATCAGCCTGTTCTGGGGCTTCATTGGTCTTTTCATCGTGACCATGATCATCGTGGCGCAGGAAGACTTCACGGAGCTCTTTTTCCATACCAAGTTCATCTACGGTAATTTTTACCTTATCTGGTCGCTGTTCGGCGACCTGTTCGGAGTCGTGGTACTCCTGGGCCTTGTGATGGCGATCTACCGCCGCTTCAAGGTAAAGCCCAGCCGCCTGGACACCAAGCCCATCGACACCTTCGCCCTCGGGATCATCACCTTCATCATCGTGACCGGTTTCATGAACGAAGCGCTTCGCATCGCGATCACGGGCTTCCCCAAGTTCGAAGTCTGGTCTCCCTTTGGGTACGCCCTCGCCCACCTCTTCGTCTGGGCGGATGAGTCCGGTCTTCGCGTGGCCCATTACATCAACTGGTGGCTCCACATGGTGTCCGCCTTCTCGTTCATAGGCCTCGTCGCCACGGACAAGATCGGCCATATCGCGATCACGATGCTCAACGTCTATTACCAGAACCTCGACAACGAGGACAAGAGCACCAAGTACGCCATGAAGGTCATTCCTCCTTCAGAGTTCGAAACCGCCGAAAGCTTTGGCGTGGGATCGGTCGAACACTTTACCTGGAAACAGCTCATGGACGGCGACGCATGCACCCGCTGCGGGCGCTGCCAGGACAACTGCCCGGCCCACCTCACCGAGAAACCCCTCTCTCCCAAGAAGATCGTCAATGACGTGAAGTCCGCCATGGACGAGCGTGTTCCCATGCTCCAGGAAGCGGCGAAGACGGGGGCCGACCCGGCAACCCTTGAATCGAACCCGCTCATCGACGGCTGGGTCAAGCAGGATGAAATCTGGTCCTGCACGAACTGCGCCGCCTGCGTGGAAAACTGCCCGGTCCAGATCGAGCATATAAACAAGATCAACGACATGCGCCGCTTCAAGGTGCTCATGGAAGGGGAGATGGCGGGTGAGCTTCAGACCTCCCTCCAGAACATGGAGAACAACTCCAACCCGTTCGGATTTGGCTTCGCGGCCCGCGCCGACTGGGTCCCGGCCGACCTGGGCATCAAGCCCCTGTCCGAGGATCCCGAGGTCGACATCCTCTACTACGTGGGGTGCTACGGCTCCTTCGACAAGCGCAACCAGAAGATCGCGATTGCCCTCGTGAAGATACTCCAGAAGGCCGGCTATAAGGTGGGCATACTTGGAACCGAGGAAGCGTGCTGCGGCGACGCGGCAATGCGCGCCGGGAACGAGTATCTCTTCCACGCCCTGGCCACGCAGAACCTGGAAGCCTTCAAGACCTATGGAGTCAAGAAGATAGTCACCACCTGCCCGCACGGCTATAACGTGATCAAGAAGGAATACAAGAAATTCGCCAAGGTGGGAGTCGATTCAGGCGGACAGCCTCTGGAAGCCGATTACGAGGTCTATCACCATGTGGAGCTGATCAACGATCTTATCAAGAAAGGAAAGATCAAGCTGGTCGAGTCCATGAACGAAAAGATCACGTACCACGATTCATGCTTCCTTGGCAGGTACAATGAAATCTACGACGAGCCCCGAGACATCCTCAAGGCCCTTCCCGGCGCCCAGTACGTGGAGATGAGCAGGACCCACCGTCGCAGCTTCTGCTGCGGGGCGGGCGGTGCGCGCATGTTCATTGAGGAGCATCTTGGCACCCGCATCAACCAGTTCCGCACCAAGGACGCGCACTCCAGCGGAGCGACCAAGATCGGAACGGCGTGCCCGTTCTGCCTTACCATGCTTTCCGATGGCGCGAACGAGCTGGATATTCAGAACCTGCAGACGCTCGACATCGCAGAATACGTTTTCAACTCGATGGAAAAGTAGCACCCTGTACTGAAAGATCAAAAAAGGGCTGTCCCGCATGGGCAGCCCTTTTTGTTTCCAGACCTACTGGATCGTCTTTTCCAGCCTGTCGAGCATGGATTCCACCACTTCCTCGTCCTTCTGCAGTGCGTCCCTGAATTCCCTGTGATGGGTATGCCGTATTTCCACCAGCATTTCGCTGACATACCGGTGAAGCAGGGCGACCAGTAATTCCTTCTCCTGCGAACTTACCTCAAATTGCATAGTGCACCTCCATTCAGTATTTTAGTGCAACCATGAATGGCCGGTCTCCGTTCCCGACCATGCCTGTATTTAATATACGCAGCCGGAAAATATTTTTCAATTGCATTCACCCTGCCGGGAAAATATAAGGAATAGAAATCCAGGAAAATGATAAAAGGGACATAATCATGTTTGAAGCGCTCATGCTCGCGTGCTTTGGAAGCTCGTGGCCGGCATCCATCTACAAATCCTATACCCAGAAAAATGTTTCGGGCAAGTCGGCGCTGTTCCTGTGGCTGGTCTTTCTCGGTTACATTTTTGGGACGCTCAACAAGGTCATTAACGGTATCGACTGGGTAATGCTTTTTTACATAGCGAACGGTGCCATGGTGTTCACGGATCTTCTTCTTTACTACCGGTACCGGGAAAAAAAGCGGGGGAGCGTTTCTTCCTGACGTTTATGCCTTGACTGCGCGTTTCCTGTACCGCTCCAGTTCCGTGCGGAAAAGGTCGGCCATTTCACTTATGTCCTGGAATTTTTTCACCACGAAAAAGGACTTTATCACCTGCTTTATCTTCTTGTCGTCAATCAGGTCCGCCTGCTGACGCTGGCTCCCGTTGTAGGTCTCGTCGCAATTGAGAAAAGTATCACGGATCAGCTTCTCGGCTCCCGATCCCATATCATTAAGGGGGCACCCCGTTCTCAGGTGCACGTTTTTTATGATCAGCGCCACGAGGGTGATAACCTTCCTCGATTTGTCCGCAGCGCGGTCCGCCTTCATTTTCTCAAACGCCTCGAGAATGATAGCGTTCCTGATCTTGATATCCTCGAGGATTTCTCGCTGGACCTCGCCGGGAAGCTTGCCGAATACGGGAGCATGATGAGGCTGGAAGCTTTTCAGGTATTCCGACGAGCTGAACACTTTTCCGCTGAGCGAATCCTTGATCATCTCTCCCTGGATGAAAGAACCCAGTTTCTTTATGTCGAGATCCATGATAGAAGGAGTCTCCTTCAGGAAATCCGGGAATTCCATGTTTTTAAAGATATTTTCAATCTTTTTGCTTTCGCCGCTCTCGATTTGAAAAAAATAGTCCGTAAGCAGTCTTCGAAACATCTCCTGCGTATTTCCCGCAAGGGATTTCTCCGACTCCATTTCGATGCACTTGTCAACGAGGTTGTAAAAACTTTCTTTTTTTGCCATGATTGGATAAAAGTGTAACTACTTCTCCCTGATATTTTCAACCACTATTTAGTCGGGCGTTGTCATTATATTTTATTTATTGCACAATCAGGCGCAGTCTAGATAGAATAAATAGCATTAACCCTGAGGCTATTATGATAGAGAAAATACTTCAAACGAAGGAAAACCTCGAGCTCGACATATTGTCGGACATCGGGGACGAATCCGTGTTTAATTTCATCATCGATTCTCTCAAGTATGAGACCTCCGCCCCGTACTCCACGCTCATGGAGGCTATATTTCACTACAAGGTTCCTGAATTCGAGGCCGAGGTCATCTGGAGCAATATTATCGCGAACCAGAAGACCATGGAGCGAAGGTGCCGCCGGAAGATCGGTCTGAAAACCGCTGTCGTTGACTATTTCAGCGCAAACGGCATGGATGACAAGATCGTGATAGTTATCAAGGACAACATGGTAAACGTCATCGACGCAACCACAAGGGACCCGCTCACGGGCCTGTTCAGCAAGGAATTCATCAAGCTCGAGATCGACAAGGAATTTCACCGCGCCCGGAGGTACAATCTCCCGCTTGCACTCATGTTCATCGACATTGACGATTTCAAGAAATTCAACGATCAGTACGGTCATTCAATGGGCGACCAGGTGCTGTCCACGACCGGAAAGCTGCTGCTGCAGAAAGTGAGACATACCGACAAGATAGGCCGATACGGCGGCGAGGAATTCATCGTGCTGCTTCCCCACACCGCCAGGCAGAACGCCATGAGAATCGCGCGCAAGCTATGCAGGGAGATTCGCGAGTCCACCTCTGCCAGCAATGAATTTCCCGAGGAAGTCACGGTGAGCATCGGCGTCACGGAAATCAACGCTGAGATGGCCGACAGTTCCGCCCTGATCGACATCGCCGACAAGGCTATGTACCAGGCGAAGGCGCAGGGAAAGAACCGCTGCCACTGCAGCTAGACCCTGGCGCTCACCTCTGCCGAAAGCGGGTCACGGTTGCCCCGCATGAAATACGGGTACCCGATTCCAGCCACCATTGCCGCGTTATCGGTGCACAGCACGGGGGAGGGCAGTATGACCGTTTCTCCGTTCCGGCGCGATTCCTCCATCATTTCCCTGAGCCGGCCGTTCGCCGCGACCCCCCCGGCCACCACGATGGCGGTCGCCCCGTGCTCCCGCAACGCCTGGAAAGCCCTGCGTACCAGCAGCTCAAGCGCCCGCTCCTGGAAGGCGTATACGACCTCGGCATGGTCCGCCGCGGGGTATTCCTTCATATAGGTGATTACCGCCGTCTTGATGCCGCTGTAGGAAAACCGGTACTCGCCTGAGTCAGGGAGTATTTTGGGGAACAGTATGTTCCGATGCGCGGCAGTCCGCGCCAGTTTTTCAATAATCGGACCCCCTGGATAGCCAAGCTCCAGGAACTTCGCCACCTTGTCGAACGCCTCCCCGACCGCATCGTCGACCGTGCGCCCCAGGACCGTGAGCGCTCCTACCCCATCGACGCGGTATAGCACCGTATTTCCGCCGGACACGAGCAGGCCAATGTACGGGTATTCCGGGTTCCAGCCCTCCAGGAAGGGAGCGTAGAGATGCGCCTCGAGATGGTTCACCGCGATGTAGGGGATTCCGCACGAGAACGAAATGGCCTTGGCCGACTGGGAGGCGATCAGGAGAGAGCCCACCAGTCCCGGGCGGGAGGTGGCAGCCACGTAATCCAGGTCCTTGAAACCGACTCCGGCCTCGCCGAGCGCGGTGTCGACGAGACGGTTGATCTTTTCGAGGTGGGCGCGGGACGCTATTTCGGGCACCACACCCCAGTATTCCCGGTGCAGGCCTATCTGGCTGTAGATGACGTTCGACAGAATTTCCCGGCCATTCCTGACCACCGAGGCCGCGGTCTCGTCGCAGGAGCTTTCAAGTCCAAGCCCGAGAATCGCGTCAGCGCGCTGCATTCACCACGTCCAGCGCCGTTTTCAGCTGGGTGTCGAATTCAAGATCAAACACGGGCTGTTTCGAGTATTTTCCGATCTCGCTCTTGAGAATGAAGTACGCGTTCTTTTCCGATATTTTTATGTCCTTCGCGGCAAGAAAGTCGATGAACTCCTTCCTGCTCTGCGCGGTGTAGGCCCTGTGATTTCGGACAAACTCCTCGACGAGCTTTTCCCGGTAGACCCTGTTGATCATGGGCCTCTCCTTTTCCGAAAAGCCGTCCATCTCGACCGGTATATCAGGGACAATGCCAGTTCCGTGTATGGACACGCCCGACGGGGTGTAATACTTCGCGACGGTGACGGCCATGCCTATGGACTCGCTCAGGTTGTAAACCTTCTGCACCGATCCCTTGCCAAACGTTTTTTCCCCCACGAGCTTGGCGCGCCCGTTATCCCTCATGGCGCCCGAAAATATTTCCGAGGCGGAGGCGCTCCCCTTGTTGACCAGCACCACGAGCTTTCCCCTGAAGAGGGGATCGTTCTTCGCCTTGTATTCCGCGAAGGAATCGGTGCCCTCCCTGCCCCGTGTTGAAACGATGAGCGTGTCCTTTTCCAGAAAATAATTCGCGATGGTGATCGACTTGTCGAGCTGTCCGCCCGGGTTCCACCTCAAGTCAACGATGAGCCTGTCTACGGCTTTCTCGTTCATCGCATTGAGCGCCTTCTCGATCTCCCTTGGCGTTTCCGAGCCAAAGACCTTCACCTTGATATAGCCCACGTTCTGGTCCTTGAAGATGTCATAGCGAACGCTTTCCAGTTTAATGGGCTCCCGCTCAATTTCGAAGCTGAGCGGCTCGTCCACCGCTTCGCGCTTTACGACCAGGCTCACCTTCGTGTTGGGGATGCCCTTGATGAGCTTGACGATCTCCGCCACCGTCTTGTTCTTGATTTCGACCCCGTTCACGCTGGTGATTACGTCCCCCGCGCGCAGTCCCGCGCGCATCGCGGGCGTTTCGTCGATGGGAGATATGACGACGATCTCACCGTCCCGCGCGGTGATCTCGACTCCAATACCCACGAACTTACCCGTCGTTTCCTCCTTCAATTCGGCGAAGTCCTCTTCGTTGAGAAACCTGGAGAACGGGTCACCCAGCGCCTGGAGCATTCCTTTTATGGCGCCGTAGAAGACTTTTTTCGCATCGATCTTTTCCACGTATTCGGCGGAGATGATCTGGTAGGCCTGGTGGAAATAATCCAGGTAGCCGTATGAGGGCTCCTCGGCCTTCAGCCTGAACGATAGGTTGATGCCCAGGAACAAGCCCGTGAAAAAAACCAGGACGAGAAGATGTATGTTCCGTTCCCTGAGTTTCTTTATCATTGCCTTCACCCCGTCACTGGTTCAGGAATATTTTTTTATATTTGTCGTTGTGATGCCTGGACATATACTGTTTGAACTCTTCAGCCTCGATTTTGTAATGACGGAGCACTTCCCTGACAAGATCCTCGCGCTGCGAGATTGACTTTTTCTCGTCGAAGCCCTCCTCGAATTCCCTCTGGACATATTCATCCCATACCGCATTGAAAACCTTTTCATCTAACGGCTGCCGGGAGCATCCGGCAGATGCGGCCAGGACCGTGCACAACAGCATCACCACAGCAATTCTCATACTGCACCTCGTTTGATATTGAATACTGGGACGTTTCCAGGAGGGTGTCAATGACTTTCCCGATCTAGTCCGGCCGCCCCGCCGTGTCCTGGAGCACCCTGCCGGCAAAATCGGTCAGTATCCGGGCGGTGAGGCCCCATATCTGAAAGCCTTCATAAGCATAAAAGTACACGTTGTAATCCGTACCGTTAAAATTGTATTTTTCGATCCTGTCGTACTTTCTTTCAAGGAAGAGGGACAGGGGAGCCTCCACGTACGACTCGATCTCGCCGGGATTGAACACGTACTCGTATGGATAGGGCACGATGCCGACGAAGGTCGCCACGTGGAAGCCGGCGATCGACATGAATTCGTCGAACTCCCCGATCACCTCGACGTGATCGCGAAGGATGCCCACCTCTTCCTCGGTCTCGCGGAGCGCCGTAATCAGCCTGCTTCCGTCGGACGGGTCGCAGGCGCCCCCCGGCAGCGCCATCTGACCCCTGTGGGTGGCGACCGTATCCGTGCGCTTGGTCACCAGCACGCAAGCCTCGTTATTCTTGTTGAAAATCGGGATGAGCACGGCCGAATCACGAAGCTTCTCGTTGGGGATCCTCCGCGGCTCGAGTGCGCTCATCCTTTCGCGCAGCGCGGACACGAAACCGCGGAACTCCGACTCATGCGCGAATCGCAGATTCATACAGGTCCCCTCCGCAGATATCGTTCACGACCACGGCGGGAAAATCCTTCACCTGGAGCCTGTAGAGCGCCTCCGGCCCAAGGTCCTCGAAGGCTATGATTTCGGCACTGACTATTTTCCTGTTCAGGTACGCGGCCGCTCCCCCGAAGCTCGCGCAGTAAAGCGCGCGCCGGCTCACCAGCGACTCTCTGACCGCCGGGCCTCTCCGGCCCTTCCCAATGAGGCACTTGATTCCCGCGGCGAGCATCACGTCGGTAAAGGGGTCCATGCGGGAAGAGGTAGTTGGCCCGGCGCCGCCAATCACCATGCCGGGAGGAGCGGGGCTCGGGCCCATGTAATAAAGGATCTGACCCCGCGCGTCAAACGGGAGCGCTTCCCCGCGTGCGATCATAGCGCTCATCCGCTCGTGCGCGCGGTCGCGCGCCACGTACAACGTCCCGTTGAACAGGACCTCGTCGCCCGCCCGGACGGAGGCGATGTGCGCTTCGTCCAGCGGCGCGCTTATGATGATGGGGCTCAAAGCACCGCCTCCGAACAGCGCAGGGAATGGCAGTTGAGGTTGAGGGCAACAGGGAGGGAGGCGATGTGCGTCGGGGCCTCGCGGATAAACACCGCCGCGACCGTGGACACACCTCCAAAGCCGAGCGGTCCAACTCCTGTTTCGTTTGCCGCGTCCATGATTCTTTGCTCAAGCTTTGCGTAAAACGGGTCTGGGTGGCTCGTTCCAAGTCCCCTGAACACGGCCTTCTTGGAGTTCACCATTGCGACATCGGCCGTACCCCCCAGGCCGATTCCAAGGAAAAGCGGCGGGCATGGATTGGGACCGGCCTCGCGCACGTGGCCAGCGATATACTCCACGATATCATCGAGCGAGGCGGTTGGGCGGAGCATTTTAAGCGCCGTCATGTTTTCGGAGCCTCCCCCCTTGAGCAGGATCATCATGCGCAGGGCGTCCCCGGGGACGATGTCCGTGTGAAGAAACGCGGGCGCGTTGGTCCCGGTGTTTTCGCGTCTCAAGGGATCGCGCACGATTGATTTGCGCAGGTAAAACTTCCGGTACGCCTCACCGACCGCCGCGTCGACCGCAGTGGATAACGCGTCTCCCTCAATAACGAGCTGCTGGCCTATCTCCATGAAAATCACGACCGAGCCGCAGTCCTGGCAAAGCGGTATCCGGCACTCCCCGGCAATACGGGCGTTTTCCCCCAATAATTCCAGGGTTTTCTTGGCCAGCGCGCTCTCCTCCCGGTCCTTCATGGACGAAAACGCCTTGACGACCTCGCCGGCCAGGATGAAGTTTATTTTTTCAAGCTCCGCGATGATGGCCGAATGTATGGCGTCGGTGTGTATGCTGCGTTTAACACTCATTGATCTGCTTCTTCAGTTCTTCCTCGTCCATGACGGCATTGTACTGGCTCCACGCCTCCTCGATCTCCCTGGCCGCCTGGGGATCGAGCTTCTCTATCACGAACCCGGCATGGATGATCACCTTGTCTCCCACAATCACGTCGGGCGTCATGGTGATATCGACCTGCCTGTTGACCCCGTAGGCACTGGCGGTCGCCCTGTGGCCCTTTATTTCAATTATCTCCATTGGTATTGCGAGGCACATTTCAGTCTCCTTGTCAGCAGATTCTGGGCAATTGCTCCTCGGTGAGAAGCGGCAGTATGCGCTTTCCACCGATCTCCGTTTCCAGGTACGCCTTGCCGGGATGGTCGGCATGCACTTTCCCTATGATGCGCGCGTCGGCCCCCTCCCTGGTCGTTCTCATCGTGTGCACGATCTTTTCCGCGTCGTCGTTCCCGACGATCA
>CALMJO010000566.1 GCA_937864375.1 uncultured Spirochaetota bacterium | reverse complement strand
CCGCGAAGCGGCGCACCTTGGCGGCGATATCGTCGGCCTCCATGGGATCGCGCGGGTCACCCTTGGGCGTGTCCACCTGTCGCACGAGCGTGGTGCCGTCGTTCAGGACGATCTCCATGCGGCTCGCCGTCACCCCGGGATAGGCCTTGTTGATCTCGTCGTCGGCCACGACGGTGACCCTGTTCGAGAGCGCCACGAGCGCCGGGTCGGCGATGCGCTTCTCCGTGAGCTGCTTCGCGCCCAGCTCCCCGTCAAGTAAGCACGCCGCGACCACGAAGGGAATGGAGAACTGGGCCGAGACGATCGTGCCCGATTCCGCGAAGCCCTTTCCCACCGCCAGCGCCGCGACGCCGTACGTGTAAACCTTTATCTCCCGGATGTCCGCGGCCTTGAGCGGGCGCTCCTTCATGATCTCGAGCGTGGCCTGGGCCGAGCCGTGCGTGTGCCGGCACGCCGTGTAGGGCTTGAAGTAGACGTCCATGATCGTGTAGCGCTCTCCCAGTCCCTCGGTGATGCGCTCGCATTTGGGCTCGGCGCCGCGCACGGTGATCTGGGTGAAGCCCCCCTTGAGGGCCGAGCCCTCGAGCGCGACCGGGCACCCCGTGATTCCCCGCGAGGCGAGCGAGGCCGCCATGATCCCGGCGCTCGCCGACTGGCCCGCGTTGACGATCTTGATCGTGTAGCCGCCCATGAGCTGCTCGGCCATGGAGAGCGGCAGGAGGAAACCGGCGTTGCCGATGGCGTTCAGCATGCCGTTCGCGTTTAGCCCCATGAGCTTCGCCGCGGCGGCCGCCGCGCCAAAGGTTCCACATGTGCCCGTGGGCAGGAAGCCGGAGAGCGTGTGGAAGGGGTGCATCGCGGCCGCCGGGCGGTTCGCCGCCTCGCAGCCCGCGACCACTGCCTCGATCAGGCGCTTCCCGTCGAGCCCGCGCTCCTCCGCGAGCGCCAGGGACGCCGGTATCACGGCCGAACACGAGTGGTTCCCGCCAAAGCGCAGTCCCTCCTGGGACTCGATCCCCTCCGCGAGGGTGCCGTTGAAAAACGCCGCGTTCTGGAGCCCCGTCCTGAACCCGGCGCCGAGCGCCGTTGCGACGGGCGGCCCGCCCATGGCGCGCACGCACTCCATCACCGCGCGCACCGCGTCGAGCTCCAGCGAACCGTACACGTTCGCGATGTAGTCCAGGAGGCAGAGCTTCGCCTTGAGCACGACCTCGCCGGGAAGCGCGTCATACGACACTCCCGCGCAGAATTCCGCCAGCTTCCTCGTTTCGTCCATGTGCCTTAACCTCCGCCGGGCCCCGTCGGCCCCCTTTGTATGACGTCTAACGGCTATACGTATCCCCTCTTCTCGTAGATCTTGATCATGCCCAGCGGGTCAAGCACCTCCCTGAGCACCCGGAGCTCCTCTGCGCGCGGGGGCTCGGTTTCGCGGACCTCCTTGCTCACCATGAGCTTCCACGGGGTGAGCCTGGTCACCTCCTCCACGGAACTGCCCGGGTGGTAGCTCTCCAGGTACGCTTCCTTCGACTCCCTGTCGAACCTCATGATCGCCTTGTTGGTGATGATCACCTGGGGCCCCGTGTTTTCCCTGAGCCCCCAGCGCTCCCTCGCGCCCGGCCCGTCCAGGTAGCCGGGCGTGGTGATAAAGTCCACGCGCTCCGCGAGCGTCCGCGCGTTGTGGAGGGCGATGATGAGCACGCGCTTCGCGAGAGCCCCTATGGGGTTCGCGCCGCCGCTCCCGGGGAGGCGGCTCTTCGGGTTGGCGTAGTCGCCGATCACCGTGGTGTTGATGTTGCCGTACTTGTCCACCTGGCTTCCCGCGAGAAAGCCCACGTCGACCCAGCCTCCCTGCAGGAACATGCCCATCACCTCGATGAGCCCGCCTATCATCGCGGCTCCCGGGTTGAGGCACGGGTCTCCCACCGACAGCGCCGGCCGCGCGGGCTGCGCGTCGAACACGCCGGACTCCTGCATCATGCGCGCGCCGGGCGCGTGCGTGTGCCGCGCGATGTTCGCGGACATCGTGGGGAACCCAGTGCCCACGATCACGATGTCCCTGTCGCGTATCTCCCTGGCGCCGCAGCATGCCATGAGTTCGGGCTTGATGTAGGAATCGGGATGCGTGCTCATGGATTTCCTCCGCTCATCCGGCTCGTCATATCTTTTTCATCAGCCCGTGGTCCAGAAAATGCTTCACGTCCTGGAGGTACCTTAGATTTGCGTGTTTTTTCATGGATGCCGCGGCCACGTTGTAAAGGTACGGCAGGAGGTACGAGGGGCCCAGGAACGGCGAAGGAAGCCCCAGCTTGGTTCCGATGATGAGGTTCAGGTCGCTTGTCGTGGTGAAGCAGTGCTTTATCCGCGTGACGGGGCCTGCGTTCACGAGCCTCGC
Organism: uncultured Spirochaetota bacterium; assembly: GCA_937864375.1. Lineage (GTDB taxonomy): Bacteria > Spirochaetota > UBA4802 > UBA4802 > UBA5368 > FW300-bin19. The sequence continues at coordinate 9,614 of CALMJO010000566.1, read as the reverse complement.
GTCCGAACAGCTGCCTATGAAAAAGACGCGCCCGCCGCGGGCGTCGATGGTCTCCTCCACCTTCCCTATCACGAGCGTCGCGGGCCTCGCCTTCGCGAACACCTCCGGGCCGGCGTAGCGCTCGGCTATGCTCAGGAACATCTTGAGCCCCATGACGCATCCGTATTCGCAGCGGCTCTTGTCGTCGGTCTTCGAATAGCCCCAATGGAATCTGATGGGAGTCCGGAGCCGCGCCATCTCCTTGTGTATGTCCTGCCAGCGGTAGAACTCGTCGTCGTAGGGCATCACCCTCTTCGCCTGCTCGTCGAGCCCCCTGATCGTCGTGATGTCGCCGCGGAGCTTCACGTCCTCGAGGCGCGCGGGAAGGTATCCCCGCTCGACCGCCCTCTTCAAATAGGGTATGTCCTTGATTCCGTAGCCCAGCAGCCTTGAGGCCACGAGGTCCACCGCGACCGGGTTCCTTCCCATGATGATGAGGCCGAGCTTCCTGACCTGGGGGATCGCCTCGTTCGCCACGCCTATGTCGATCGCGTCCATGACTATGAAATCCGGATAGCCCACCACGAGCAGATCCACGATCTTGTCGATGAGAAGAAAGTCGTGCCGTATCGCGCGCTCGTCGTCCGAGCAGATGCCAATGTTGAGCTTCACCGCGCCCGTCACGTTGGTCACGTTGTGGCACTTGAGCTTGGGGAGGTATACCTTGGAGTCGGCCCTCGCCATGGTGCGCGCCACCCTGAGGGTGTGGTGCACCCGTCCGCCCACGAAGAGCTCGTCGCGCCGGTCCTCGTCGATGCAGAACAGCCGTACGGGACTTCCCGCGTCCTTCCTGATGCGCTTCATCTCTTCAAAGTACCCGGCGTTCTTGAAGTTCAGCCGCGTAGGGACGCCGATGCCGGTGTTCTCGCCCATGTCCACGCGCGTCACGCCGTCCGAGTTCGAGAGCGCGACCATCGCGGCGTTCACCACGGCGCGGTTGGTGTAAGCGGCGTCGCCCAGCTTCGCGTTCTTGCTCGCGAAAACGACGTTGGGCTTCACGAACACCTTCCCTTTCGGGGCGTAGCCCAGCTCCCGCATGCCGTCCTTCACGATCGCGAGGATCCTGTCGCGGTCGTACTCCTCGCAGCGCCGTAAGATTACCTCGTTCATTGCGCCCGCATTTCCACCTTGTGCTTTTCTCATTCCATCATCCTCCCGAAGGCATGGTGATGAAGCTCATCTCAATACGCGTACGACACGGGATACCCGTAGTCGAACTTCGCCTGCAGCTTCCTGAACTGCGCGTAGCCGAATTTCTGGATGTAGTGCTGCGTGTACCCGGCGCGGTCCTTGATGCCGTACACCCATTCGTCAAGAAACGCCTGGAAGCCCTCTACCGTCCCCGACGCCTGCTGGTAGAGATAGCCGAACGACATGTCGACGTCGTAGAATCCCGGCGTGTAGCCCGGATGCGCGCCAAAGGGCTCCTCGGTGACCGCGACGACTTTAAATGCGGGGACGATGGTCCGCGAGGGGTCCTTGCCGATGGTCTCGCGGCTGACGATGCGCTCGCAGCTCACGATCACCCTGTGCGCCGCGTTCGCGCCCCACTTGCAGTCGCCGCCTATCCCCCACATCTGTGCGTTTCCCTCGCCGTCCGCCTGCTGCACGTGGATGATCGCGACGTCCGGCCGGAGCGCGGGCGCGAGCATCACGGGGCTCCGGTCGAAGGGCGATTCTATCATCTTGTACTTGCCGTCGCCCATGAAGGAGCTCACGTTCATGAGGTCGGTCCCCGCCATGTCCTTTACCGGCACGAAGGGCATCCCCAGCGCGCCGGCCATGAGCATGAGCGGAAGCGAGAGGTTCGTGTATTCCTCGATCTCTATTTTGTGAGGGATCCCCTTCTCTATGGAGCGCCGATAGCAGCGCGCGAGGCCGTAAAGCCCAAGCGAGATGAAGGTCGAGATGAAGCGCTTCACGCAGCCCGCGCCGATGAGCATGTCGAAGTCGTCGGCGGCGTTGCTGCGCGTGATCGTGAGGTCCCGCTTCTTCTGCCGAATGATCTCGTGGATGGCGGCGAACGGGGGCCTGCAGATGTAGCCGCCCATGAACACGAAATCGCCGTCGCCTATGAATTTCCCCACCGCATCGGCGGTGCTCATCACCTTATCCATGACCCTTCCTCCAGCGCGCCGTCAATGCCGCACGCTCATTTCGCAAGCTCGAACTCGGTTCTGCTGATGATCTCGTTCTGCGCGATCTCCGAAAGCCCCGTGAACTCGGCGGAGTAGCCGCTCACGCGCACGAAGAGGTCGCGGTATTTTTCCGGGCAGGCCTGCGCCTCCCTGAGTACGTCGGAATCGACCATGTTGAACTGCACCTGCATGCCACCGTTTTCGAAATAGGTGCGTATGAGCACGGCCAGGTGCGCGTTCTTTATCTTCTTGCCCTGGAAGCGCATGTTCAGGTTCGCGCCGTTGTAGATGTCCGCGAGCGGGAGCTTCACGACCGAGTTCATGATGGCCGTGGGCCCGCTCACGGCGTTGCCCGTCGTGGGCGTGATGCCGTTGCCCAGGACGTCTCCCGCATAACGGCCGTCGGGCGTCGCCCCCGTGAAGGCGCCCATGCTGATGTGGAAGCCCACGGAGAAGATCCCCGGCCAGAACGCGCCGCCCCGGAAGTTGCGGTGCTGCGCGATCACGCCGCAGTAGTGTTCCACCACGCGCGCGGCCATCGCATCGACCTCGTCGTTGTCGTTGCCGTACTTGGGCACGCGGTTGAGGAACCAGGCGCGCTTGTCGTCCTGGTCCTGCCAGTCGGCGGAGAGCCAGTCGGCGAGCTCGCCTATGGAATAGCGCTTCTCCTCGAAGACGACCTTCTTCACGGCGTAGAGGCTGTCCACGGCGTTCGCGAATCCCATGAGCTGCACGCCGGTGGAATTGTAGACGGCGCCCCCCGACGTGAGGTCCTTCCCCTTGTCCATGCACCCGTCCACCATTGCCGAGGCGAAGGGCGAGGGAACGTTTTCCGCGATCGCGCGGTCCAGCACCGCCATGCCGCGGACCATCTGGTTCACGAAATGGCGCATCTGCGCGTCGTAGGCCTTCCACACCTCGTCGAACGACGTGAACGACGCCGGGTCTCCCGTCTCCAGCCCCGAGCGGTAGCCGAAGATGTTGTCGATGCCGTTTGAGAGCGCGAACTCCACGCACTTGATCCCGTTGAACTGGACCGCGAAGGTGGAGCCGAAGGTCTTGCCCTGCGAGTTTGGCTCCAGGCACCCCACGACGCCGTAGTCCCGCGCGTCCTCTATCGTGTGGCCCGACTTCACCAGTGAGGCGATGATCGCCTCGTCGTTGAAGAAATGGAGCAGCACCCCGTCGCGCGCGTACTCGACGGCCTTCGTGAGAAGGGGCCCCGAGTCCTTCTTCGAGATGCGTACGCCAAAGTTTGGCTGCACGGTGCGCACGTCGGCGAAGGCGTCCAGTCCTATGAGGCTCAGCTCGTTCGTCGCGTCCTCGCCGTGCGCCCCGAGCCCGCCCACGGTGACGTTCTGCGTGGTTTTGCCCTCGGTGCCCTCGCCGCCCGGGATAAAGGCCTCCTCGAGCACGTTCCAGATCTCGTTCGTCTTCACGAAGAGGAGCGCGAGGAGCTCGCGCGCCCTCTCCGGCGTGATGCGGCCGGCGTCGATGTCCTTCTTGTAGTAGGGATACAGGACCTGGTCGATTCGTCCCAGTGAGATGGAGTTCCCCCCGGACTCGATCTGCGAAATCAGGTGGATGAAGTAGAACGACTGCACCGCCTCGCGGAAGCCCTCCGCCGGAAATTCCGGGACACGCCGGCACACGCGCGCGATTTCGCGAAGCTCCGCGGCGCGCGCCCTGTCCTTTTCCGCGCCGGCCTGCGCCTCGGCCTCGTCCGCGTAGCGGTGCGCGAAGGTGATCGCCGCGCCGCATGACCGGATTACCGACTCGTAGAAGAGCCCCTTCTCGCCGTCGCGCTCCGCCCGGGGAAGCGCATCCATCTTCGCATGCGCGTCCTCCATGACGCCGCGCAGTCCCCCGGCGAGCACCTTCACGTGGTTCATCGTGAAATGCCCTATCCCGTAGGTGATCTCGAGCATCATGGTGAAGATGTACTTGTCCATGTCCTCGGAAACGTCCGAGGGCATGCGCTCCTCCATGCGCTCCTCGACGGTCTTCCCGCGCCAGAACGGCAGGATGGATTCGGCAAGCTCCTTTTTCTCCGCGGGCGTGATGAGCGCGCGCTGGACCACCCTCTGGTCAAAGCCGTCAAGGTCTCCCTCTATCCACCGCGCCTTGTTCTCGGGGAAGAGCGGTGCGCCCTTGAGCTTCGAGGTGCGGCATCCCACGACGAGCTCGCCCTCCCGGATGATCACGCTCATGCTCTTTAAAATGTGCTCCAGTGCGAAGCTCATCCGCCGGAGCGGATGCTCGTCCCAGTGGAGCCTCATGGATTCCGTGACATAGCGCGCCCGCTCGATGCAGACCTCCTGCGGCGCGTCGATGATCCTCCATCGCAGGCGATCCACCCTGGTCTGCGCCTGTTCCTGCTTCACTGCCTGGTGTGTACTCATGGCAACCTCCCTGGAAGTGCGGAAAAAAACCGTCCCCCGCGGGCGGGACCGGTCCCGCCCGGCGCCGGCCGCATCGCAGCCGCTTTGCGTCGTTCAGACCTTTATGTGCATGTAATTTACCAATATCATGTCCCGTATTCTAGTGGGCAGGAAATTATTTATCCAGAGCAAAAACGAGCTGTTGAAATCGATCTGGTTGAAGAGCGCCGGCTTCTTCGCGGTGACGACCTTAACGATCCTGCGCGCGGCGAAGACGGGCGTGGGCGCGGTCTTGATCAGCTCGTCGTCGCGCTCTATGAACCTTCGCGCGCGCTCCCGGTAGGGGGAGCCGTCCCTGGGAAGCACGTGTATCTTCGCGGCGAAGGTGGTGGACACCTGGGCGGGCTCAATGATGGACACCTTGAGCCCAAAAGGCTCCACCTCGTAGCGGAGCGACAGCATGAGCCCCGTGATCGCGAACTTGCTCGCGGTGTAGATGGACTCGAACGGGAAGGGAATGCGGCCCACGAGCGAGGACATGGCGATGAGCTTCCCCTGCTTCCGGTCGCGCATGGACGGGATGAAGGCCTGGAAGATCGCGGCGGCGCCGATCACGTTTATCTCCAGGCACTTGAGCGCCTTCTCGAGGTCCGCCTCCTCGAAGGGGCTGAAGAATCCGATGCCCACGTTGGAAAGGACCGTGTCGACTTTCCCGTATTTCCTGAGCACCGCGTCACGGAACTTCGTGATGCCCTTGCGGTCGCTTATGTCCAGCGGCATGAGGAGATGCTCTCCCCCGATTTTGTCCATCTCCTCTGACAGCGACGCCACGCCCTTCGCGTCTACGTCGAAGCCCGCGATCGAATGCCCCATCTCCGCGAGCATTGTCGCCGTGTGACGGCCCATGCCGTCGCCCAGCCCCGTAATTACGATCACCTCGCCCATTGCAAACCTCCGTTAATTATTTATTTTGGTTTCTACCCAACTTTCCGTGCACGGTACCACTCGCCCATCTGCCGCATGGACTCCGCGAAGTCGGGGTAGCGGAGAACGAATCCCGTCGCCTTCAATTTCGCGTTGTCCACGATGTAATCCTCGTAGAGATACTTCACCGCGTCGTATTCCAGGTCGGGGATCGCCCCCTTCTTCGCGGCACGCGCCCCGTCCATCTTCGCGGCGATCTTGACGAGCCACAGGGGCAGATGTACCGACGGCGGTTTCGTACCGAACGTTTTCGCCGCGAGCGCGAGCGCATCCCCGAGCGAGGGGTGGGTGTCCTCGGCGATGTTGTATGCCTGGCCCACGGCGGAGTCCAGGAACGAGAGGTGCTCCACGGCCGCCGCGACGTCCTCGGCGCGGATGTTCGAAAGAAGCTGGCGGCCGTTTCCCGGAATGGCCGAAATACTCGTGGGACGGGAGAAGGCCTTTCCCGCGCCGTCATTGCAGCGGGGCCCGTACACCGTGCAGGGCCTCGTGATGATCCCCGGCATCCCCTGCCCGATGCGCTTCCATACCACGTCCTCGCCGTTGCGCTTGCTCGTCCCGTACGCGTCGTGCGGGTCGCGCGGACCGTCCTCCAGGAAGGGCGTACCCTTGTAATAGCCGTACACGCTCGTGGAGCCCACGTGCACGTAGCGCTTCACGCCGTGCTTCATTACGAGCTCCGTGAAGCGCTCCACGCCCTTCACGTTCGTGGGATAGAGCTTTTCGTAGGGTGTCGAAAAATTGCAGATGGCACCAAGGTGGAACACGCGGTCCACGTTTCCCTCGAAGAGGGCCGGGAGCGTTTCGGGCTTCGTGAGGTCCGCGGCCACGTACTCAACGCCCAGGCTGTCGAAGAACGAGGTGTCCTTCCGCGGCCGGGCGCTCGCCCTGACCTTCACGCCCTTTTTGGCGAGGTGCTCCACCAGATGGCTCCCCATGAACCCCGCCGCCCCGGTCACGAGCGTAATCCCGTCGAACTTCATGAGCACTCACCTCCCCGTCCCTTTCTCCGCGATGCATTTCGCATAACGCGTTAGTCTTCTCTTCAGTTATGGCCTATGAGCGCCTTGATCTCCAGGTATTCCTCCAGGCCGTACTTGCTCCTTTCGCGTCCCAGTCCCGACTGCTTGTAGCCGCCCGCGGGCGCGTTGATGTCGAAGTCCGCGCCGTTGATGAAGACCTGTCCCGTGCGCAGCCGCCGCGCCACGCGGCGCGCCCGATCGAGATCGCCCGACCACACGGAGCCCGACAGCCCGTACGGGCTGTCGTTCGCTATGCCCACGGCCTCCTCCTCGGTCTCGTAGGGGATGATGCACAGCACCGGGCCGAAGATCTCCTCGCGGGCGATCGTCATGTCGTTCTTCACGTCGGCGAAGATCGTGGGCTTCACGTAATAGCCCTTTTTCAAATTTTCCGGCTGCTCGGGGCCGCCCATGACGAGCGTGGCGCCCTCGGCGACGCCCTTCTCGATGTACGCGCGCACCGAGCGCTGCTGCGCCGCGTCGACCATCGGCCCCAGGTAGTTGCCGTCCTCGAAGGCGTCGCCCATCTTCATGAGCCCCACGGTGCCCTTCGCGATCTCGACGACCTCCGCCTGTTTCGCGGCGGGAACGATCATCCTGGTAAGCGCGATGCAGGTCTGCCCCGAATTGAGAAAGCAGTTGAAGACGCCCTTGGGCACGGCCTTCGCGAGGTCGGCGTCGTCCAGGATCACGTTCGCGGACTTGCCGCCCAGCTCCAGCGTGACCTTCTTGATGGTCCCCGCCGCGGCCTGCGAGACGAGCGTCCCCGACCTGGTGGAGCCGGTGAGCGAAACCATGTCAACGTCCGGGTGGGACGCGATGGCGTTGCCCACCTTGGACCCGGCGCCCGTCACCAGGTTGAACACGCCGGCGGGGAGCTTCACCTCGTCCATGATTTCCGCGAGTATAAATGCGTCCAGAGGCGCGAGCTGGCTTGGCTTGAGGACCATCGTGCAGCCCGCCGCGAGCGCCGGGGCCACCTTCCCTATTACCTGGTGCATGGGATAGTTCCAGGGCGTGATGAAGCCGCACACGCCTATGGGCTCTTTCACGATGCGCGTGCCGTTCATGGCGTACTCGAACTCGTAGCCCTCCAGGAGCGGCACGAAGACGTTCAGAACGGCGATGGGAAGGCCCGCCTGCACCATGCGCGCGAGCGCCTGGGGCATGCCCATTTCGCGTGCTATGGTGTCGCCCAGCTCGTTCTGGCGCGCGGCCATCGCATTGGCGATCTTCGTGAGGAAGCCCGCGCGCTCCGCCACCGTCGTCGAGGACCAGGCGGGAAACGCGGCGCGCGCGGCTTTCACGGCGCGGTCCACGTCCTGGGCATTGCCCATGCACACCCTGGCGATGGGCTCCTCGGTGCAGGGATTGATCACCTCGACCGTGTCGGTTCCGGCAGGTTTCACCCACTGTCCGTTTATATAAATGGTGGTGTATTCCTTCACTATTCGTCTCCTCCGCTCCCAGTGATTCTATTCCGCGATATCCATGTGCCTGAGCAGCATGGAATCGGTGAGCGACGACGGAAGAATGGCCATGAGCTTCAGATTAAGCGTGTCCTTGAAGCTCAGCTGGTTGTGCAGCTTCGGATTCTTCTGTTCGAGGATGCTCACGATGAGCTGCGCCGCGGTCTCCGGCGTGTGCGCGCTTTTTAAGATCTCGCTGTTCTTTTTCGAGAAGCGCACCACCCGCGCATGGTAGGGTGAATCCGCGGGCGGGATGACGTGGCTCTTGGCGGCGAACGCGGTCGCGACCTGGCTGGGCTCGATCAGGGCGACCTTGATCCCGAACGGGGCCACCTCGTACTTCAGGGAGCGTACGAGCCCCTCGACGGCGAATTTCGAGGAAGAATAAATTGATTCGAAGGGAAACGGTATCCGCCCCACCATGGACGCCACCGCGACGAGCTTTCCCTGCCTGCGCTCGCGCATGGAGGGGATGAAGGCCTGGAAGACGGCCGCGGTGCCGATCACGTTTATCTCGAAGTTGGTGATCGCCTTTTCAAGATCGACCTCCTCGAGCGGCCCGAAGAACCCCACCCCCACGTTGGAGAGGACCGTGTCGACGTGGCCGAATTTCTCGAGGACGGCATCCCTGAATTTCAAAATGCCTTTTCGATCGGTGACGCTGAGCTTCTCGAAGTGGTGCCCGCCCCGCATGCCGGCAAGCTCATGCTCGAGCTCCAGGAGCCCCTTGCCGTCCAGGTCAAAGCCCGCGACTGCAACGCCCTTCGCGGCCAGGATCTTCGTCACCTCCCGGCCCATCCCCTGCGCACAACCAGTGATCACCACGACCTGACCCATGCCGACCTCCCCGTTCTTTATATGATGATTATTTCTTGTCCCCCGCCGCCACCGCGGCGTGTTTCTCTATTTCCGCGCGCGCGCGCCTGAGCCACTGCAAATACATCTCGTTGAAGTCGATCCCGAGCTCCGCCAGGAGCTGCACGTGCACCCCCTGCCTTTTCCAGCGCTCGCGGTTTTCGCTGCGCCGCAGGAGTTGCGCCTCGTACAGCTCGATCTGTTCGTCGATATACCTGAGCGCGAGGCGGTCATTCCCGAATCCCATGAAGGCGAATTTAAGAAGGAAGGGGTCGCGCAGCAGCATCTGCTTCTCCGGGGACTCCGCGAGCCAGCGCGCGAACTCCCCCTTTCCCTTTTCCGTGATGGAGTAGAGCTTCTTGTGGGGGCCGCCGTGTTCCGAGGAGCGGAGCTCCAGCATGGTGATAAGCTCATCGGACTCGAGCTCCCTGAGGTTGGGGTAGATCTGCCCGAAATTCACGGACCACATGTGCCCAAAGTTCTTTTCAAGGTGCTCCTTGATCCGGTACCCGTGCATGTCCGCGTAGTGGAGAAGCCCCAGGATCGCGTACTTGATCGACATGATCGTCATCCTTTATTCGTTGGTGTTCGCCGTGCCGCGCATCTTCCGACTCCCCGGCGCCCCTGGAAGGGGCGGATTATAGAAATCCGACAATCGGACACTATTTAAATATTAAGGGTACCTCTTTAAACCCCTCTTTAAAACGGCTCTGCATATGCCATCAA
>CALMJO010000565.1 GCA_937864375.1 uncultured Spirochaetota bacterium | reverse complement strand
TTGAGCCCCTTGTAGATGATGAGGTCGTCGGTGCGCCCGGTCACGCGGCTCATGCGCACGAAGCTGCGCCCGCAGGGGCACGGCCCCTCCATGAGCGAGGCGCGGTCGCCGGTGCGGTAGCGGATGAGCGGGAAGGCCTCCTTGGTGATGGTGGTGAACACGAGCTCGCCCTCGGCGCCGGCGGGAAGCACCTGGAGCGTCACGGGATCGATCACCTCGACGATGAAATGGTCCTCGTTCACGTGCAGCCCGTTCTTGTGGACGCACTCCCCGGACACGCCGGGTCCCACGATCTCCGAAAGCCCGTACGCGTCGTAGGCGTCTATGTGCAGCATCTCCTCGAGCTTCGCCCTGAGCGCGCCGCTCCACGGTTCGGCGCCAAAGAGCCCGCAGCGGAGCTTGAGCGTCTCCGGGTGTATGCCCATCTCCCGCATCCTGTGCGCGATCTCCATGCCGTAGCTTGGGGCGCACAGGAGCGCCGACGTCTTGTAGTCCTTCATGATGCGGATCTGCTTCGCGATGTTGCCGTGCGCCGACGACGGTATGACGCTCGCGCCGATTCGCTCCGCCCCGTAATGGAAGCCGAACCCGCCGGTGAACAGGCTGTAGTCGAACGCGATCTGCACGAAGTCGTGCTCGGTGATGCCCACGGCGACGAGGGCGCGCGCCGTGACCTGCGCCCAGTACGCTATGTCGTTCTTCGTGTAGCCCACCACGGCGGCATGCCCCGTCGTCCCCGACGAGGTGTGCACGCGCACAATGTCTTTAAGGGGCACGGCGAACATGTCGTAGGGATAGGCATTCCGGAGATCGTCCCTCGTGGTGAAGGGGAGGTTGCGGAGGTCGCGCACGCTCCGGATGTTGTCCACGTCGACCTTCATGGCGTCGAAGGTCTGGCGGTAGAAGGCAACGCTCCGGTAGACGCGGTTGAGCGTGGTCTGCAGCCGTTCGGTCTGGAGCTGTTCAATCTCTGCGCGCGGCATGGATTCGAATTCGGGATTGTAGATCATGGCCCCTCCTATTCGCTTATTGAACGGTATTCCTTGCCCAGGTACGCGCGCTGCACGTCCCTGTTGTCCAGGAGCTCCCGGCTGGACTCCTCGAGTATGATCTTCCCCGTTTCGAGCACGTAGCCGCGGTCCGAAATGCCCAGGGCCATGCGGGCGTTCTGCTCCACCAGGAGGATCGTGTTTCCCTCCTCGCGCAGCCGCGCGATGATCCGGAAGATGTCCCTGACTATTATGGGCGCGAGCCCCGTGGACGGCTCGTCGAGCATGAGGAGCCTGGGGCCGCTCATGAGCGCGCGCCCGATCGCGAGCATCTGCTGCTCGCCCCCCGAGAGCGTCCCCGCGAGCTGCGACGAGCGCTCGCTTAACCGCGGGAAATGCCCGTACACGCGATCGAGCCGTTCCCGCATCGCCTTCGCGTCCAGCTTTTTCCTGAGCGGATACGCCCCAAGCACGAGGTTCTCCCGCACGCTCATGGCGGCGAAGACGTGTCGCCCCTCCGGGACCAGGCAGCATCCCGTTTCCACTATGCGCGCGGCCGGAAGCCCGGCGATGCCCTGCCCGTTGAATTCGATCTCCCCCGCCATGGGCTGCACGACGCCCGCGATGGTCGTGAGCAGGGTGGACTTCCCCGAGCCGTTCCCGCCGATGATGGCGACGATCTCGCCCGCCTTCACGTGGAGGGAGACGTTCCTTAGAACGCGCAGCGTCCCGTAGCCGGCCGTGAGGCTCCTGACCTTAAGCATCGTCCTCTCCAAGGTAGATTTTTATCACCTCGGGGTCCGCCTGGATCATTGCGGGCGGGCCCTGGGCGATCTTCTTCCCGGAGCCGAGCACCGTGATGTCGTCGGAGATGTCCATGACGAGCGACATGTCGTGCTCTATGAGCAGGATCGTGAGGCCCCGGTCGCGGATGTCCTTTATCACCTGGGCGATTTCGGCGGTCTCGTGGATGTTGAGGCCCGCCGCGGGCTCGTCCAGCAGGAGGAGCGTGGGCTCCATGGCCAGCGCCCGCGCGAACTCGACCAGGCGCTGCCTGCCGAACGCGAGGCTCCCCGCCTCCTTGCCGGCCTCGTGCTCCAGGCCCATCGTCCGCGCGACCTCCATGCAGCGCTCGCGAACCTCGCGATCCTCCCTGCGCGACGAGGGCAGTCCCAGCATCGCGCCGCCGAACCCCGTGCGCGCGCGCGTGTGGCGGCCCACCATGATGTTTTCGATCACCGTCATGCGCGCGAAGAGCCTGATGTTCTGGAAGGTGCGCGCGATTCCAAGGCCCGCGATCCTGTGCGGGGGAAGCCCCTGGATGGGCCTGCCCCTGAAAAAGATTTCCCCGGACTCGCAGGGAAGGCTCCCCGATATCAGGTTGAAGAGCGTGGTCTTTCCGGCGCCGTTGGGTCCGATGACGGCCTTGATAGCGTGCTCCTCCACCCGGAATCCCACGCCGTCCACCGCCCGGAGCCCGCCAAAGGAGCGGCTCACGTTTTTCACCTCGAGCAGGCTCATGACGCACCGCCTCCCCCGATCTTGCTGCGGATTTTCGCGAAGAGCGCCCTGACGCGGCCCACGATCGCGCGGGCGCGCCCGGCGTTCAGGATTCCCTCGGGGGCGAATATCATGATGAGGATGAGCACCAGGCCAAAGAAGGCGTCGTCAAAGCTCCCAAGGTAGCCGCGCAGCGAGATGTAGTTGAGCGTCACTCCCATCGCGAGCGCCCCCCAGAGGTTCGCCATGCCGCCCACCGCGACGATCGCGAGGTAGCGCACCGACTTCATCACGTCGGCCTCGGAGGGCCCGATCCCGGCGTTGAAGTGCGTGAGGAACACCCCGGCCACGGCCGCGAATACGGCGCTCAGGACGAAGACGTAGAGCTTGTAGCGGGCCGTGTCCACGCCCATGGCGCGCGCCGCCTCTTCGTTGTCGTGGATCGCGCGCAGCGCCCTCCCCGGCCGGGAGTTCACGAGGTTCAGGAGGAGAAGCATCCCAAGGACCACGATCCCCCAGGCGATGTAGTAGTTGGAGACGCGGAGCTCCGGCCTCCCGCTCACGGAAAGCCCCGCGAACAGGTCAAAGGCGGGGAGGTCCGATATCCCGTCGGCCTCGCCGAATATGCGCGCGCCCAGCACGATCCTGTTGACGATGAGCCCGAAGCCGAGCGTGGCCATCGCGAGGTAGTGCCCCTTGAGCCGCAGGATGGGAACGCCGATCATGACCGATACCGCGAGGGCGAGCAGCACCGCGAGTCCCAGCGCCGCCCAGGGAGAGATGTGGACGCCGGACGCGTCCGTCGCGGATGCCAGTCCCGTTTTAAGAAGCAGCTGCACGACGGCGCCGTCCCGGTACGGGGCGGCGTCCAGTGTCCCCAGCACCGCGGTCGTGTAGCCCCCGATCGCGAAGAAGGCGGCGTGCCCCAGCGAGATCTGTCCCGCGTAGCCCATGAGCAGACTCAATCCCATGATGGCGAGCACGTAATAGGCCGACATGGTGAGCTGGGTGAGGAAGAACTCCTGACCGGTGAGGCTCACCAGGAGCTGGAAGGCGGCAAGGACCGCCACGAGGACCGCGACGGGGATGTAGCCTCGCGCTCTCATTAGAACTCCTTGAGGGCGGCCTCGCCCCTGCGCGCGAAGAGCCCGCTGGGCCTCAGGAAGAGGATGAGGAG
>CALMJO010000564.1 GCA_937864375.1 uncultured Spirochaetota bacterium | reverse complement strand
CATAGACGAGATGATCGTGCGCCTGCTCAGGGACAACGCCGGCATGGAGATCGCAGTGCTCTGCAGCGATCCCTCGCGGCGCAAGACCGGCGGCGCCCTCCTGGGCGACCGCATCCGCATGAACTCGATCGCAGATCCGCGCGTGTACATGCGCTCGTTTGCGACCCGGACCTCCGGCAGGGAGGTGTCCAACGCGATCGCGGACGCCATAGAAATATCGAGGGCGGCCGGCTTCGACCTGGTGATCGCGGAGACCGCCGGGGTGGGGCAGGCCGACGCGGGCATCTCCGAGCTCGTCGACATCCCGGTGTACGTGATGACCAGCGAATACGGCGCGGCCTCGCAGCTGGAAAAGATCGCGATGCTCGATTACGCCGACGCGATCGTCATCAACAAGTTCGAAAAGCAGGGGAGCGAGGACGCCCGCCGCGACGTGCTCAAGCAGATCCAGCGCAACAGGCGTGATTTCGACAGGGAGCCCGAAGATATGCCTGTGTTCGGCACCATAGCCTCGCGCTTCAACGACGACGGGGTCACCGCTTTTTATCACTGCGTGCGCGACCTGATAAAGCACAAGACCGGCGTGGCGCTTTCGAGCTCCTACGCAAACGAGGGGACGAAGACGCCCTCGTCCAAGACGATAATCGTCCCCCAGGAGCGCGTGCGCTACCTCGCCGAAATCGCCGACACGGTGCGGTCGTACCATGCCCACACCAGGGAACAGGCCGACGCGGTCCGCATGCTGTGGCATATCCGCGAGACGGAGCGCGTCCTTGCCACCGATGGACACGACGAGGACTCGCGAATGCTCGCGCGCCTCAGGGACGAGGAGCACAGGTGGGAGAGCGTGCTCACGTCGGAAACCGGCTGGCTCATCGACGAGTGGGGACGCATCAAAAGGGACTACCGGAAAGACGAGCTCGTGTACCAGGTGCGGGGCAGGGACATCCGCGTTCCCCTTTTCACGACCTCGCTCGCCGGGAAGAAGATCCCCAAGGTCGCGCTTCCCGATTTCGCGGACCCGGGCGAAACCTACCGCTGGATGCGCGAGGAGAACGTGCCGGGACGCTTCCCCTTCACCGCGGGAGTGTTTCCCATGAAGCGCATGGACGAGGACCCCACGCGCATGTTCGCCGGAGAGGGCGATCCCGCACGCACCAACAGGCGGTTCAGGCTGCTTTCCGGGAACTACGAGGCAAAGCGCCTGTCGACGGCGTTCGACTCTGTCACCCTTTATGGATGGGACCCGGACATCCGGCCGGACATCTACGGGAAGGTGGGCACCTCGGGGGTGAGCGTGTGCACGCTCGACGACGTCAAGATACTCTACGGGGGATTCGACCTGTGCGCGCCGTCAACCTCGGTCTCCATGACGATCAACGGGCCGGCGCCCATCATGCTCGCCATGTTCCTGAACACCGCGATCGACCAGCAGGCGGACGCCTTCGCGGCGGAGAAGGGCAGGGCGCCCGATGAAGGCGAGTACGCGTCCATAAAGGCCACCGTGCTCCGGAAGGTGCGCGGCACCGTGCAGGCCGACATACTGAAAGAGGACCAGGGACAGAACACCTGCATATTCAGCATCGATTTCGCGCTCAAGATGATGGGCGACATACAGGAATACCTGACCAGAAACGACGTGCGCAACCTCTACTCGGTGTCCATCTCCGGCTACCACATCGCCGAGGCGGGTGCGAACCCCATCACGCAGCTCGCGTTTACGCTGGCGAACGGATTCACCTACGTGGAGTATTACCTGTCGCGCGGCATGGCGCTGGACAGCTTCGCGCCCAACCTCTCGTTCTTTTTCTCGAACGGGATGGATCCCGAGTACACGGTTATAGGCCGCGTCGCCCGCCGCATCTGGGCGGTCGCCATGAGGGAGAAGTACAAGGGATCGGAGCGCGCGCAGATGCTCAAGTACCACATACAGACCTCCGGAAGGTCGCTCCACAGCCAGGAGATCCAGTTCAACGACATCCGCACCACGCTCCAGGCGCTGTGCGCGATCTACGACAACTGCAACAGCCTGCACACCAACGCGTTCGACGAGGCGATCACGACGCCCAGCGAGGAATCGGTGCGCAGGGCCCTGGCCATCCAGCAGATCATCAACCGGGAATGGGGGCTCGCGAAGAGCGAGAACCCCGAGCAGGGGAGCTTCATCGTGGAAGAGCTTACGACGCTGGTGGAGGAGGCGGTCCTCTGCGAGTTTGAGCGGATCACCGAGCGCGGGGGGGTCCTGGGCGCCATGGAGAAGGGATACCAGAGGAGCAGCATACAGGACGAGTCCCTGCATTACGAGAAGCTCAAGCATTCGGGCGACCTGCCCATCATAGGCGTGAACACGTTCCTCAACCAGCGCGCCCAGGAGACGGGCGCGGCGCAGCAGATCGCGCTTGCCCGCGCGACGGACGAGGAAAAGCAGTCCCAGCTGGACCGCTTGCGGAATTTCCACGAGCGCAACGCCGCGCTCGCGCCCGCGGCGCTGGCGCGCCTCCAGGAGACCGCGGTGTCCGGAAGGAACGTGTTCGAGGAGATGATGTCGACCGTGCGCGTGTGCAGCCTGGGCCAGATCACAAAGGCGCTCTACCAGGTGGGAGGTCAGTACAGGAGGAGCATGTAGGAGGGCTGTAGCGGTACATGGGGTTGCATGGCTGTCGCGCCATCCACGGTGCGACGCGGTAATTTCGCCGTTTTTTATAAACTTGACAGTGCAAAAAACCGGTGCTATAATTCCGGATGAAGATGAGTACCGGAACAGTGTCGCATTAAACGAGCCGCTTTCCGGGTCGTCTCAGGGGCGCATTCGTCCCGGAAAACCAGGCGGCTGAAAGTCCCGGAGTAATATTTCAGAGGTCTCCATGAAGATCCTTATCGCTGCACTCGTACTGTTCTGTATTCCCGCTCCCGCCTACGCGCAGGAAACCATAAAAAAAAAATTTCGCATGACGGCTCGGTAATTCCCGCCGCACAGTACGACGCGACGTCGGCCCGGGTCATAGCCGCCGACAGTTTCAATGAAATAAAAAAATCGGTCCTGAACAGGGACATCCCCTCCGCCGAGCTCAAGATCAGGAAGGGGCTGGAGGACTCGTCGCTGGACGCATGGTCCAGGGCATTCATGGTCTATGACCTCGCAGTCATCAAGGGCGCCAACGGCGACTACAGCGGGCACTTCATGAATTTGGAGTATGCGAAGAGACTTCTGGAAGAGGACGGCAAGGTCAATACCGCGTTTTACGCACTGGTGCTCGAGGAGATCGGCAAGCTCAAGACCGGCAAACAGGGTAACAGCCTCCTGGAGGAGGCCGCGCAGCGCAGGGCCCTGCTCAACATCAGCAGCGACGGCGGGCCGGCGCTCACCTACGTGCCCCTGTATACCGACTATTCCACCTCATCGTACATGAATTACGTGTTTTCACTCTATAACAAAAAATACCTGTACGACTACACGAACTTCACGCTGACGTGCCGCGGAAGGGTCACCGACGCCGAAAAAACATTCTTCTTCACCTACTACCCGTATTTCAGCAAGAATATCCTTGAGCTCGCGGCAAAAACCAACCTGTCCTACTACGAGAACATCAACCGGTTCCTGTTTCCCCAGCCCGGCACCGACAATTACCAGAAAACCGTCTGGGGCTCCTACGAGGAGGAGCGGCTTCTCCAGTTCGTCATCGAAAAGTACCAGTACGTGTTCAGCCTCTCCTCGCAGGGGATAAAGGCGCGCACCATGGAGGGTCGCCTGTTCGACGCGAACCTTTTTCTCGCGGCCGCGATCAACCACTGCGGTCCCAGCGAGATGCCCACCATGCCGCGCATGCTCGAGCTGAACATTTTCAACAGGAGGGAGCTCCAGGCGCTGGACGCCTATTGCAGGGAAAAAAACGCGGACCTGGCGGGCCTGATTGACCACAACCTCCACAACGCGTACATGGACGGAAGGATAATCTTCGTGGACATAGGTCCCGCGCTGGCGAACGCGAGGACCAGCGCGGTCACCACCCTCGAGCTCGCGAGGGATTTTCCCAAGATCAACTTCATCGCGCTCGACCTGCCGGAGCAGGTGGGGATTTTCAATTCAATCGCGTTCTATAACGAGAACAAGCGGAGAATCCTGACCAGCCCGAATATTTACATCCTGCCCGGCGACGGGATGAAGCCCATCGCGGACCAGCTTTTTCTCGCGTGGAACGGAGAAAACAAGCCGCTTCCCAGGACGGGCGACGAGTTCATCATACTGCGCTGCGCCAATTCGCTTGATGTGTACTTTCCGTGGGACAGGAACAAGGAATACCTTGAGCGGGCCGCGATGGATTTCAAGGGCAATCCGCTGCTGGTGTTTCACAACAAGGTCGTTCTTTACAAGTCAAAGGGGTCGCTCAGGTACCGGTTCATCGGCATGCTGTCCGACGCGGGGTTCGATCACCTGTATGACATCATACTCCACAACGGGGATATGCCGTTCAAGCTCTTTCCCATTATCAGGAAAACCGGTATTTAACAAGACGGGTCCGCCGCGTGTGTCGAATCGCGACCGGGCGACGGCGGGAAAGTCACCGTTCCCTTCGTGCTGAAATCGGAACCCAAAATCCTTGTTCGTTCCTGGTGCCGAATCGGGAAGGCGCGGAGGGGAGGCGGGATTCGAAGGGGAGATTTCCCCTAAACGCTCTTATTCCACCTGGGCCTCAGGTCATTCTTGTTGTCGATCGTGAGGTCGTTTTCCCTGGGGCAGGAAATAATGACAATCTTGTTGTTCGCTTCCGTCCTGGTGATGCGCTGCTCGTTCATGTTCCAGTACGTGCATATCACGAAACCGTTTCCGTGAGAATTATGTTTGTCGCAGGCCTTGCAGTCGTCGATAAGCATGTTCCTTCCTTCCACTTTAAATATTCTTATGGCACGGTAACAGCTCGGCCGATGAATTACAAATAAATTATGTCTCTTTTCCGTAAAAATTAAGAGAGTTCCGATGACGGCCCGGGAAGCGAATCGCAGATATTCCGGGCGGATGCGTCGTGCGGTGGTGCGGTTTTGGGCGCTACAGGGATTGAACCTGTGACCCTCTGCTTGTAAGTCTGGGCCTGAATACTAAAATACTATATCATACCTTATCTTCGCGTATCATCTTCCTTAATATCTTGCTGACTATTTTAACATACTTGATCATGTTTCATCATAGTTTGTCAAGGAAAATGTCACAATAACGGTCACACTACAACGAAGTGCAAGTTTCCTGGTGCCAGTTGTGGGTTTCAATGTGGGAAGACAGGGCAATCTCAACACGGTTAATCAGATTATTCCCGGCATACTCTTCAGCACTTAAAGCTTTCCCGAAACTCATCCACCACTTCCCGGAGCGCAGGGTCCAAGAGCTGTCTCTTATACACATCTGACGCTGCCGACGAATAGAGAGGT
>CALMJO010000563.1 GCA_937864375.1 uncultured Spirochaetota bacterium | reverse complement strand
CTCGGAGATGTGTATAAGAGACAGACGCGCCGGTCACCGTGGCGGAGATCCACGACGGAGAAAAAAGTGTTGCCATGGCCCAACCGGCCCGGGTATATCGGTTTACATTCGACACGCCCGTGCGCGAGGGCTGCATCCTGAGAGGGCGCACGACGGCACCGCAGGGGGACACACATGCTCGCTAACCCGCCCGGAATAGAGGACATTTTTCCCGACCGGATCGACCGCTGGAACTTCGTCATCGGCACCGCGCGCCGCGCCTTTGCCGCGCACAACTTCCGCGAGATCGTCATTCCCGTACTCGAGTACACCGACGTCTTCGTCCGCGGCCTGGGCACCGACACCGACATCGTCTCCAAGGAGATGTTCACCCTGGAAGACCGCGGCGGACGGAGCCTCACGCTGCGTCCCGAGGGAACGGCCTCGGTGGTGCGCGCCTACGTCGCAAACGGAGAATACAACCGCCTCTCCAGCGCGAAGTTCTTCTACTGCGGTCCCATGTTCCGCGCCGAGCGCCCCCAGAAGGGACGGCTGCGCCAGTTCAACCAGTTCGGCGCCGAATTCTTTGGAAGCTCCGATCCCTACTACGATTACGAATCCATCGCGATGATGGACATGATAGCGAAAGGCGTGGGGGTGGCCGACTATTCCCTACTGGTAAACTCGATCGGCTGCCCCTCGTGCCGCGTGAATTACGTGAAGGAGCTCAAAAATTACTACCAGGGCCTCACCGGGCAGCTCTGTGAGGACTGCGTGCGCAGGCTCCAGTCGAACCCGCTGCGCCTCCTCGACTGCAAGCAGGAGGGATGCGTGGCACTCAAGGCCGGGGCGCCCCTCATCCAGGATCACCTGGACGAGTCATGCAAAACGCACCACGCGGCGGTGAAGGAATACCTGTCGCTGAATGCCATCGCCTTCAAGGAAGACCCCCTTCTTGTCCGGGGGCTCGACTATTACACCCGCACCACCTTCGAATTCGTCACCACGCGGCTGGGCGGTCAGAACGCATTCGCCGCGGGCGGGCGCTACGACAACCTGGTCGAGCAATTTGGCGGGAAGCCAACCCCGGCGGTGGGATTCGCGGCTGGCATCGAGCGCATGCTCCTTCTCATAGAGGGCCAGGAGATCGGGGGTGCGCCACTCCACGCCTACATCGTGCACTCGGGCGGCGGCGCGCTCGCGCAGGCGGTGCGGCTCGCCTCGTCCCTTCGCGCCGCGGGGATCTCGTGCGACCTCGAGCCGGGTAGCAAGGGATTCAAGTCCCAGTTCAGGAAGGCCGACCGCGAACGCGCCTCGTTCACCCTGGTCATCGGTGAGGAAGAGTCCTCGTCCGGGACATGCACCGTCAAGCGCATGGCGACCGGGGAGCAGGAGCGGATTTCTCAGGAAAAATGTGTTGAATTTTTAACCGAAACACTGCACTCCTAGTATAGTCTGAGCATCATCAACAGGCGAACCTGTGCAGCATGGCAAAAATCGAGACATTCAGCTTCCTCGACGAAGCGAGCGCGCGCGAGCCCTACATCACGGAGGTGCTCCGCGAGATCCTGTCCGCGCAGAACCGCTCTCTCCCCGAGGGAAGCGCGCCCCTGGCCACCCCGGAATACCTGAAAAA
>CALMJO010000562.1 GCA_937864375.1 uncultured Spirochaetota bacterium | reverse complement strand
GGGTGATCGTGGGGGCGGGCTGGATCCTGTCGAGCTTCGCCACGGGGATCGTGTTCCTGGACGTCACCTACGGCGTCGTCGCGGGGGCCGGTGTGGGTCTTGCCTACGGCGGTCCCATCGCGACCGCGGTGAAATGGTTTCCCGACAGGAAGGGGCTCGCGGTGGGACTCACCGTCGCAGGCTTTGGTGGCTCTCCCTTCGTGACCGCCTACGTCGCGAGCAGGCTCATCGCCGAATACGGCGCGCTCCCCACTTTCCTGTACCTGGGCATAGCCTTCCTCGCGCTCCTGGTGCTGCTGTCGCTTCCCCTGCGCTTCCCCGCGGCGGGATGGAAGCCTTCCGGCTGGAACCCCGCCGCGCCCGGCGCGCCCGCCGCGGCGCATGACTACGATACGCACGAGATGGCGAAGACCTCGTCCTTCTGGGGGCTCTTCATCTGCTTCATGATCGGCTCGCTCGCGGGACTCATGGCGATAGGAATCTCCAGCCCCGTCGCCACCGAGGTCATTGGCATCGACACGACCGTCGCGGCCTCGCTCGTGGGCGTGTTCGCGATCTTCAACGGCCTGGGCCGCCCGCTCTTTGGCGTGCTCACCGACAGGCTCACGCCGCGCTATACCGCGATGCTCAACCTCGTCCTCATCGCGCTCATGTCCGTGGGCATGCTCTTCGCGGGGCAGGGAATGGTCGCGCTTTACGTCGCCTGCTTCATAGGCTTCTGGATGTGCCTGGGCGGCTGGCTCGCGATCGCGCCCACCACGACTGCCACGCACTTTGGCGCGGCGTACTACGCGCGCAACTACGGCGTCATGCTCCTGGCCTACGGGGCGGGCGCGATACTCGCGAACATCATAAGCGGCCAGGCGAAGGACGTCTTTGGCTCCTACCTGTACGCCTTCTATCCCACGGCCGTGCTCGCGGCGGCGGGAGTCGTGCTGGCGCTGGTGTTCATCAGGCCGCCGTCAAAGTCCTCCTAGGGAATCGCTTCGCATTCTCCCGCCGGGACGCTTGCCGGCGGGGGAATATGCGATTCGGCCCCCCCTCCGCCGCATCGCCGACATCAGGGACGTCATCGGTTCGGGGAAGGCGGACTTCGTCTCCATGAGCAGGCCGTTCATCAGGGAACCCGGTATCGTGAGGAGGTCCGGAACGGGGGCCCGCAAAGGGCCGACCTGCATCGACTGCCTGCATTGCCTCATGGTGAGCATGGAAAATCCGGTGCGTTGTCTTAATGGGAAGGTCACGGTTTAAACGTCAGGTGATCCGCGGCAAAAAATTTTCGCGCGCGCGGGAATCAGGGTGTATACTATAAGCATCCACGATACGAGGTGCACCGTTGCCGGACATTCTTCAAGTTCCCATGACCGACATGCTTTTCCGTCTTTCCAATGCCATCGACCTTTTGATTCGAGCATTGGGAACCATGACCGGGACCTGGGGAAGCTCGTGGTGCCCACGGAGATCCTGGACAAGCGCGGCATTCTCTCGCGCGACGAATGCAGCGTGATGAAGAGCCACTCGTTCTTCACCTTTCACCTTCTCGACGAGATCAAGGGATTCGAGGACATCACCCGCTGGGCGTCCTCGCACCACGAGCGCCCCGACGGCAAGGGCTATCCCTTCCACCTGAAGGGCGCCGTGCTCTCCTGCGGCGAGCGCATCATGGCCGTCGCCGACATATTCAACGCCCTGACCGAGGACCGTCCCTGCCGTGCGGGCCTCTCGCTGCCGGATACGCTCCGCGTGATCGAGGACCTTGCCGTCGAGCACGCCATGGACGGCGACGTCGTGGGCATCGCGCGCAGGCATCCGGAGGAGCTCGACTCACTGCGCCTGCAGGCGGAGCGCGAGATGGCGCGCGAGTACGGGGAATTCATACGGGGCATCTGACGGCGCGAAATCCCCGGAAGGGGGAAAAGTCGCTTGCCACGGGGGATAAATTGTGCGCAGACTGCTTCCCGTTCGGTCCCGGACGCGTGGAATTCCGGGCGGATTCAGGTGAGCACGAACGGGGGAGCGCATGGGTCATCTCGCACTCAAAGACAGGTACACGAAGCTCGGGAAAAAAATTGACAGCCTGACTTTCCGGGTTCCCTGGAACGAAACGCTCCGTGAAATTCTTAAAGAGCTCTACACGGCGGACGAGGCGGACCTCGTCATCATGATGCCCTATGGCCTTTCGACCCTTGCGCGCATCGCGAAGATCACGAAGGTCCCGGCGCCGGCCCTGGAGCGGCTGCTCTCCGGACTGTGCGCGAAGGGCCTTGTCGTCGATCTCTTCATTGAGGGCGAGTACCATTACATGCCATCTCCCTTCGTCATAGGCATCTTCGAGTTCACCATGATGCGCACCGGCGGCGGGCTTGACGTGAAGAAGATGGCACGGCTCTTCTACGAGTATTTCCACCACGATCACGGCGCCCTCCACGCGGCGAACTTCGGCGAGGGCATCTCCTACGGCATCATGCGCGCGCTCCCGCACGAGGAGGCCGTCCGCGACCTTCCCCATGTGGAGATACTGGACTACGAGCGGGCGACGGAGATCGTGCGGGGATGGGACCGTTTCGCGGTGGGCACCTGTTCCTGCAGGCACGAGAAGCTGCACGCGGGGCACAAGCGGTGCGAGGTGCCGCTGGACACCTGTTCCACGTTCGGCTATTCTGCGGATTACTGGATCCGCAACGGGCTCGCGAAGGAGGTTTCCAAATCAGGGATGCTGGAAAACCTCGCGCGCTCGCGGGAGCTCGGCCTCGTGTTCAATGCCGACAACGTGCAGCGAAACGTGACCTTCATCTGCCACTGCTGCAAGTGCTGCTGCAACGCGCTCCAGGCCGTGAACCTCTACGGCTACACGCAGATGGTCGTCACCTCGACCTTCATCGCGAGGATCGACGGGGAGGCCTGTACCGGCTGCGGTAAATGTGCGAAGGAGTGCGCAGCGAACGCGATCGAGATGGTTCCCGTCCAGGACGAGCAGGGGAAAAAGGGTAAGAGGCCCGTGCTGGATGAGGCCTTCTGCCTGGGCTGCGGGATTTGCACCATGCATTGCCGCCCGCGGGCGATCATGCTCGAGAAGCGCGGCCGGAGGGTCATCCACCCGGAGACCACCTTCGAGCGCGTCATTCTGCAAAGCCTGGAGAGGGGCACCCTGCAGAACCAGGTCTTTGACAACCCCATGAGCGTCACGGAGGACGTGATGCGCGCCTTCCTGGGGGCCTTCCTGCGCCTCACGCCCGTTAAGCGCGCCCTGCTGGGCGACACGCTGCGCTCGAGGTTCCTGGACAGGATGAAGTCCGCGAGCCGGCTGCTGGGCAAGGAGTGGGCCCTCAAGCTGTAGGCGCGCCTGCTCCGGCCGGAAGGGGTTCCCGGACAAACTGTAAATTTCCTTGAAATACGATTCTCGCGGGTTCATACTGAGAATGTATGAACTATTATGTTTTCATACCGCTTACCGCGATCTTCATCAATCTCGTGCTGGTATCCTATACCTTCGCCGCGGGAAGGGAGCGAAAAACCACGTGGGCGTACATGCTGTACGTGGGGTGCAACGTGGTCTGGGAGCTCGCCGATGTGTTCATGTGGTCGGGCATCTCCGATGAAGCGGTCAACCTGACTCACAAGATCGTGGCGCCCTTCGCCCTCCCCATCTCCTTCAACTTCATGAACTTCGTGTATACCATGCTGAGGCGGAAAAGGGATCTCGTGTATTATTCTCTCGCCGGCTGCGTCACCGCGGGCGTTATATTAATGGTATTCACCGATCTGTACATCACCAGGGATGTCGTGCGCCTCTACTGGGGAATCTCGCCCACGCCCGGCCCCCTGTACATGCCGTTCATGGTCTTGGTATTCGTGGTTCCCGTCCTGCGGGCGATCTACCTGCTGTGGAGGTCTTCGCGCGCGGAATCCCGTCCGGTGATGCGCACCCAGCTTCGTCTTCTCGAGTGGGGAGCCATCATCATGACTGTCATCGCGATGGTCAACGCCGTTATCCTGCCGTTTATCCTGGGAATCTACGATTTCCCGCGCGTCAACTCGTCTGCGAGCGTGGTCCAGTCGATCTTCATCTTCGTGGTCATCGCGCGATACAATTTTC
>CALMJO010000561.1 GCA_937864375.1 uncultured Spirochaetota bacterium | reverse complement strand
GTGGTCGCCTTATCGTTAAGGATAGCACACATGCCCGCGGTTTCTTATTAAAACCGGGGAAACGGCTTCTTCACGGTAATGCGTTGTGTTTCGGGAAGACGGAGTTTGGGCGTAATTTGTAAAACGGTGCATCAGTGTCTGAATTCAATGAATATTTTCCAGATCATGACAAAGATGCTCTATTTCCTACCAAAGAAATCCCGGAAGCTGATCCGCTGCTACGAAATCTATATGCATGGCGATGATAAGAAGATGAAGATGACGCAAAACGTCGCATTATAGGCGGCGATTGAGCATACGTTTGAGATCAAGCCTGAACAATGTCCCGATTGCGGAGTGCAGGTGTTCCCACCCGTGGTGTTTCCCGATTTTGCAGGGAAGGCATGGTGCGGGATTTAGCGCGAGTGCTCGCCCCATAAGGGGCAAATCAGCTTAAGGAAAAAGAGTTCACAGGGTTTTGCAAGCACTATTGATAATATATGTCTTGCTATTAATGAATATGAACAGTTACATGAGAGAGATTGTGATATAAGTGCGTCATTCTTGCTTATTTGCGCCACTTCTCCATGCATAAAGTGAAAAGGATTTGTCGTGCTTGAATCAATAATAGAAGTCATGGAGTTGAATCATGATAGAGATAAGGAAGGATGACGCAACGCTCGTTGATGCCGCCGTCTCGTCCCTCACCCGGACTTTCGTCGGCTACCCGATGCTCCGCTACTTTGAACCCGATCCCTGTAAAGCCGTTAAGATTTCAAAAGCATGGTCTGAATATGTGCTGAAGCAGGGGCTTTCCTTCGGGCAATGCTTCGCAACATCACCCGCATGCGAAGGCGTTTCTGTCTGGCTGCCGGGAGATTATGGCAGCAGCATCAGGGGGCATTTATGGAAGCAGTTGTCGATCGACATTGCCTATATTTTAAGCCTGCGACCCTCAACGACACTGAGGTCAATTTACGGCGACGCATTTCTGCATAAATGGCACCAGGAAACGATCGCCGGGGATCACCGGGTGCTTTATGTCATTGGAGTTGCACCTGAATTCAGGAAATCCGGATTCGCAGCCGCTCTTGTGCGTGATTTCTTTAAGTTAACGGATCATGAAGGACTCCCCTGTTATGTAGACACTCTAGCGGTAGACAATGTCGCTATCTACCAGCATCTGGGCTTCACGCTTCGTGCGGAAAGGCGGTTGCCTCGCTATTTGGGGAATGAAGGATGTGGATTTTGGTGTTTCACCAGAGACGTGCTTCACTGATCAGGATATGCGTTCTGATCCAAGCCGGATCTGGCCATGTATCGGCGCTGGCGCGACAGCAATAAAAACCTTTTCGAGGAACCTGGCGCCAATAGATTGATTTCCGACCGGATGCTCACCAAGGGAAGCGAATGATCTTTCCCGGCAAAAAAGGATTGTCATGAAAACGGAAAAAATCCATCGCCTGGTCAATGAATGGTCCACGGGAACGTACGCTTACGGGCAGAACTGCCCCCACTGTTCCAGGATTCACATTTCAACACAGGACCGCATCGCGGAATTCACCGGCCTGTTCGAGAAAAAGCTCATCGTCGGCGCTGACTTGGTATACTTATGCGCCCTGTGCGGACAGCTCTACCAGTACACCTCATGGATGTCGTCTCCCGACTGGGGTGAATCCATGAAGGGAATAACCGAACCGTACGAGGTTGAATGCCTGTACAAGCGGACCCCCGCCGAGGTAATTCGCTGGGTGGACAGCGTTCTGAAAAGCTCGCCGGGCTCGGTTAAGCCCGTTCAACGAAAGACCGCAGAAAAAACGCGGAGCACAAGCAAGGCATTCCGCTGTCCTGAATGCGGATCGTTCGATGTTGACGTGAAGATCAAGACGGAATTCACCAGGTTCACCTGCAAATCATGCGGACACTGGGACCTGCTCGACGACTGGCAGAAGGATGAGTGGAGAGCGCGGCAGTAGGACCGGTTGAGCATATCACCGCGAACTGATGTATTCCTCCACTGTTTTGACAAACATGGCGGCTTTATCAAGGATGTCTTTCGCTTCTTCAAGCGAAACGGTCTGCGTAACCTGGTAATCCGACGACTGCCGCAGGTCGAACGCGCGGTGGAGATGCTTGGAAAGTTCTTTCGGAAGGCCCCTTATAAAACAAATTCCGAATCGAAAAGGCTTATCGCTCCCGTGTGTTTTCAGGTACAAGTTCGTGCAGCTGTAGAATTGCGAGGACGGCGTAAAACATGGCATACTACGATCTGTTGACGGTGCCGAAGAACGACGTGCTGTTTTCAAGCAGGATTCGCGCGTCCTCGATTGAAGAGCGGGACTGCTCCATGCGGTATTTGACAAGTATCCCGATGTCTTCCGGTATCATACGGGTATGCCCTGTTGATGTACGGCCTTTGAAAGCAGGGACATCCTTTCCGGGCCGTATTCCCAGCTCTGTACCGAGCTTACGACCGGTGAGAGTATGATTCCCGTTCCAAGGCTAGCTTCCCAGGCGCATTTGCTCGCGATCATTCGTGCCCCTGCCATATCGTCCGTATCTACGACCACGAGGACGTCCATGTCGGAGTCTATTTCCGCGTCGCCACGGGCGCGAGAGCCGAATAAAAATATCCGCTTTACGGGAAGGCGCAGTGTAATCGCTCTCTTGAAATCCAGCACTATCTTTTTTTCAATCTCGTTCATACGGGATACCCGGGTATCTCGTAGCACAGTCGGTATCGAATGTCAATATAAAACCTGATGGTTCCTTTACTTCGAGCCAAGCATTTCCCGTTGCCGCCCTCCGGCCGGGGGATTGTTGCCGGGGAGAGGCCGACATTTTCAAGAGACCGCATGGAGCGCGATACCGGGCACCCCGGCGGGGTCGCCGAATCGGTCCGGCATCCCAAGCCCCCGGAAGTAAAAAATTGCATTTTCTTTGCCATCTGCAACCATACCGAAAAGGACGATTCTTTGTAATTCCTGAATGGCTCACTTCCATCAAGACCATATAATTCTAGCTGTTGGATTATCTCCGCATCAAGTTTTCCAATGATCTCATTCGCCTTGGATATTGCTCTGAAATTTCCTTTTTTATCAATCTTCAAAGAATTCAATGCCCCGACCCGTAGACCATATCGACGAAGCATTTTGAGGGCACAATAGGCATAGATGTTACCCGATTCCTGTTTCCTGTATCCTCTGTCCTTAACCTCTCTGGCCTGTTGGATTACAATCTCAGATTGTTTATGAATACGGCGACATGTAGTTATACGGAAAATGCGCGATAAGCATTGCTGAGTGTGGTCCCCGCGCCATGGATCTGCCATGGCGCGGGGATTCGCTTTTATACCTACCTCTATTCCCGCTTTACTATTCCATCCAGTAAACGAGCTTATTCCTGCCTTCACTCAGTTCCCCGGGAGACGGGTATCATCCGGTACCGGGTAAAGATGAGCCTGTCCCCGGAAAGTGGCTTCATCTAAATAGAAACTTGACTCTCTGCCAATAAGCCCTTCCTATATAATTATGGCAATGCACCTGTCACATGCTTTTAATTAGCCCTGTCAATCAAGGAGCAATCATGATACTGCGCACGAACGACATGAAGCGCGAAACGCGGGAGCGCATGAGGGGAGGAGACGGCAGGGTGGATCTCCTGCACCTGGAGGATGCAGCGAGGATGAAGCACACACGGCTCCTGGCGCGGATGACCCTGGAGCCTGGCTCGGGGATTGGCGAGCACGAGCACGTGAACGAAACCGAGTATTACATCATCCTCGCGGGCACGGCCGAGGTGGTGGACGACGGAAAGCCCGTGACCGCGACGGCGGGCGATGTCGTGGTCACCGGCGGCGGCGCCTCGCACAGCATCCGCAATGCCGGCGACACGGTCCTGGACATGATCGCGCTCATCATCCTTGATTGACGGAGCATAGTGAAAATAGCCATGCAATTCGAATACATTTCGCCGGGGAAAATCATTTTTGGACCGGGCGCCTCCTCCACCGTCGGGCGCCATGCAGAGCCGCTGGGCGGGAAGCCGCTCGTGGTGTACGGGAAGTCCTCGCTCAAGGAGGGCGGGCACCTGGGAAAGATCCTGGATTCGCTCAAGG
>CALMJO010000560.1 GCA_937864375.1 uncultured Spirochaetota bacterium | reverse complement strand
ATGTCCCCTCATCCTTTTATGCAACTTTTTTCTGAGTTTTTAGAGGTGCCCTTAACTCATATATATACATAAAGAGGAACGAAAATGCGATATTCAATCAGTAAAGTGACATGGTTTTGCATGCTAGCCGCCTTCATGGCCTTTACAGCATGCGATACGGGGAACACGGAGAGCGGCGGTGATGCGATAACAATATCCAGCGCCGCAGATCTCGACTATGTGCGCAATGACCTGACCGCCAGTTATATTCTCACCGCCGACATCGATCTGTCCGGCTTTTCGGCCGGAGAGGGATGGGTGCCAATTGGCGACGATACGAACGGGTTCACCGGCACTTTCAACGGAAACGGCCATAAGATCAGGAATCTTTCGATCAACAGGCCAGGTTCGGATTACCAGGGCCTTTTCGGGTACATCGGCAGCGGAGGCAACGTGAAAAACCTTACGCTTACAGGCGGAACGGTGACCGGGAACGCCACCATCGGAGCGCTGGCAGGATTCGTTGCAGGAGCATCCAGTGACGACGAGGGAGCAAGGCCCGGTGAAGGTGGGGGAGTCGAACTACCTGCAGCGGAAGTGACCGGCTGCTCTTCCTCGGTCACCGTGTCCGGGATGTCTGAAGGCTTCACGCTCTGTGGCGGACTGATAGGACTAAATAACGGAATCTTGACCGACTGTTATGCTACCGCTGATGTGACCGGGGGACAATACTGCGGGGGATTGATAGGGACGAACGGCGGCCAGGTGAGCAGGTGCTACGCGACAGGAGATATAATGGGAACTACAGCCAGCTGGACTTCCTGCGGCGGTTTGATAGGGCAATCGTGGGGTACGGTGACGGACTGCTACGCCACGGGAAGCGTCACGGGGAACATTTATATAGGAGGACTGGTTGGATACGCTTCAAGCGGCGGCAGCCAGATAAGCAATTGCTATGCGACAGGGATCGCTACAGGGCTTTCCGTGCCAGAGGAAACATCAATTGGAGGACTCATCGGATGCAGCGATATTACCCCTTCAAGCAGTTATTATTTCCAGGATTCCAGGAATTTCATCGGCACGAAGGTGAGTGAAGCGGACATGAAGGATGCGGGCTCTTATACAGGCTGGGACTTCACCGGCACATGGGGAATAAGCAGCACCATCAACAATGGATTTCCCTATCTGCGTTCGCTGGTCCAGTAAATAAAACTAACTGGTACAGATTAATGCAAAACTCCCGGCCAAATCGACCGGGAGTTCCTTTAAGCTGCCCGACTAGGACTCGAACCTAGACTACCCTGATCCAGAGTCAGGTGTGTTGCCAATTACACCATCGGGCAATGTGGGAAAAACATACTAAAAATGGCTCTTTTTTGTCAATAATAATAAATGAACGGCGTTACGAGGCGCGGATTCGAATCCGCGTCTTCATGTCGCCGATCAGCTCCTATTTCGCGCCGGGCGCCGCTTTCGTCCAGGAATCCTTGAGGCTCACGGTCCGGTTGAACACCGGTTTCCCGTTCGCGGATTCCGGGTCCATGCAGAAATAGCCCAGGCGCTCGAACTGGAAGATCGCCCCCGGCCCGTATTCTTCCACTGAGGGCTCCACGAAGCCGGTGACGATCTTCATGGAGTCGGGATTAAGGTTCGCGGTGAAGTCCTGTCCCTCGTCGACAACCGTGGGGTCTTCCTTTGTGAAGAGCCGGTCATAGAGGCGGATCTGGGACTCGACGGCAGTGGGGGCCGCTACCCAGTGAAGGGTTCCCTTGACCCTCCGGCCGTCGGGAGCGTCCCCTCCGCGCGAGTCCGGATCGCAGGTGCATCGCAGCTCGGCGACCCCGCCCTTCTCGTCCTTGATCACGCCCGTGCAGGTGACGAGATATGCGGCCCTGAGGCGCACCTCCTTGCCGGGCGAGAGGCGGAAGAAGCCCTTCACGGGATTTTCCATGAAGTCGTCGCGCTCGATGTAGAGCGTGCGCGAGAAGGGGACGCGGCGCGTTCCCATGGATTCGTCTTCGGGGTTGTTCTTTACTTCGAATTCCTCGGACTTGTCTTCCGGGTAGTTCTCGATGATCACCTTGAGCGGATTGACCACGCCCATGACGCGGCGCGCTTTCTTGTTGAGGTCGTCGCGCACGCAGTGCTCCAGGAGCGCCATGTCGACGACGGTGTCGCGCTTGGCGACGCCGATGGTCGCGGCGAACGCGCGCAGCGACTCCGGCGTGTAGCCGCGCCGCCGCATGCCGGCGATTGTGGGCATGCGCGGATCGTCCCACCCTTTCACGAAGCCTTCCTTCACGAGCCGCAGCAGCATACGTTTGCTCATCACGGTGTACGTGAGGTTGAGGCGCGCGAACTCGATCTGCCGGGGGCGGATCTTTCCCGGCTCGATGATCTGGTCCAGGAACCAGTCGTAGAGCGGACGGTGCACCTCGAATTCCAGGGTACAGATGGAGTGCGTGATTCCTTCCATATAGTCCGACTGCCCGTGGGCGTAGTCGTACATGGGGTAGATGCACCAGTCGCTGCCGGTACGGTGGTGCTCGGCGCGCTTGATGCGGTACATGACGGGATCACGCATGTGCATGTTGGGAGAGGCCATGTCGACGCGGGCGCGCAGGACTCTGGAGCCGTCGGGAAACTCTCCGCGCTTCATCCTCTCGAAGAGATCAAGGTTTTCCTCGACGCTGCGCTTCCTGCCGGGGCTCTCGACGCCGGGCTGCGTGGGCGTGCCGCGGGTTGCGGCGATCTCGTCGGCGCTCATGTCGCAGACGTAGGCCTTGCCCTTTTTAATGAGCATCACTGCCCAGTCGTACAGCCGGCCAAAATAGTCCGACGCGTAGAGGGGCTGAGCGTTCCATTGGAAGCCGAGCCACTCGACGTCCTCCTTGATGGAGTCGACGTACTCGACGTCCTCCTTCTCCGGGTTGGTGTCATCAAAGCGCAGGTTGCATTTTCCCGCGTAGCGTTTCGCGATACCGAAGTTGAGACATATGGACTTGGCGTGGCCGATGTGGAGGTAGCCGTTGGGCTCCGGCGGGAAGCGGGTGAGGACCGTGTCGCCGTTCTTACCGGTACGGAGGTCCTCCTCGATTATTTCCTCGATGAAATTGAGCGACCTGGGGGAGCTTTCAGTTTCCATTGCGGGCACCGTTCCGGGGCTGGTTGATTTCGAGAGCCGATGAGCAATCGATTGACCCACCGGCCCCGATTGTCAAGAAGTTCACCTGATATTTTACATTTTAATCGGCCCCCATTCCCTTCCTTAAAAAGCACGCGGACTAAGTAATGCTATAGGGTACCTCTTTAAACCCCTCTTTAAAACGG
>CALMJO010000559.1 GCA_937864375.1 uncultured Spirochaetota bacterium | reverse complement strand
CTTCACCAGGTCGAGCTTGTCCACCAGGACGCTGCGTTTTTCACCGGGGAAGCGATCGTCCTCGAAATCGCGGATGCGGAGCACCTCGCGCACGCGGGGCGTCACGAGTACGTCCATGTCGCGCCCGGCGCGCACCACCTTGAACATGACGGGCTTGTCGGCGCGAGCCCTGATGTACTCGGTGAACTCGGCCGGGGTCCTGATCGCCTTCCCGTCCACGAGCTTCACCTCGTCGTACTGCTCGATGCCGGCCTTCGCGGCCGCCTCGGACTCGAGCGCCCGTACCACGAGCACCCTCTCGCCGTAGGGCATCACCCCGATGGTGTAGTAGCCCTTGTCGGAGAAGCGCTGGGGCTTCACGGTGAATTCCTTTGACGCGCCGTCGCGTTCCACCGTGATGCTGACCTGCTCGCCCCCGGAGAACACCACCGCGTTCTGGATGTCCGAAAAGCCCGCGATCTTCCTGTCGTTTATCCGGACGATCCTGTCGCCGCTCCGGATGCCGGCCGCGTGGGCGGGCGCCACGTAGTCGCCGCTCTTGAAGTCGTCGGGTATGATGACCCGGTTCGTCTCGACCGAGTATCCCACCATGTTCATGACGAAGAAGAGTATGATGCCGAAGAACAGGTTGAAGAGCGGCCCCATTATCACGGTCACGATCCGTCGAAAAGGAGGCGCGCTCAGGAACTCGTACGCCTCGCCCTTGCGCTCCTCCGAGGGGTCCTCGCCGTAGAACGAGCAGTAGCCCCCCAGCGGGATGAGCGTAACCTGGTAGGTCGTGTCGCCCACCTGCTTCTTTAAAACTCCCTTGCCGTACCCGATCGAGAAGACCCTCGCCCTGATGCCGACCATCCTGCCGCCCAGGAGGTGCCCCAGCTCGTGCACGAATATGCACAGTCCCAGGAGCACCACCGCGGCGAGTATATACGTGAGTGTAGCCATTATTCAACCTCGTGCGATTATGTATGCTCTCTCCCGCGCCCATGCGTCCGCGCGGAAGATATCCTCTATCCCGGCGTTCATCACCGGTACGTGTTCGTCCATCACCCGCTCCACCGTTCTTACGATGTCGGTGAAACGGATCCTGTTATCCAGGAACAACCCCACCGCGACCTCGTTGGCGCCGTTCAGCACGGCGGGAAGCGTCTCTCCCGCGCGCCCCGCCCGGTAGCAGAGGCGGAGGGCCGGGAATTTATTTTCGTCGGGGGCCATGAAGCTGAGCCTCCCGACCCCGGCCAGGTCCACCCTCCCGAACGGGTTCACGCGCTTGTCCGGGTGCATGAGCGCGTTCATGATGGGAAGCGCCATGTCGGTCACGCTCAGGTACGCGTACAGCCCTCCGTCGCGCGATTCGACCATGGAATGCACGATGCTCTCCTGGTGGAGCACCACGTCGATCATGCCGTAGTCCACCCCAAAGAGATGGTGCGCCTCGATCACCTCGAGCCCC